>NZ_JBHNMF010000258.1:0-2827 GCF_048562965.1 Thiolapillus sp.
TGGATAACCATGGCGTTATGCTTCCTCCAGGTTTTGCGTGAGCCAGTCGTTCAATATCTGGCGGGTTCGGAACAAAGGATAGCTCCTTTTTGGAATATAATCACATGGTACCCGACATGCAAGCAGTTTGCGTGGATCAAGAAGATAAAGCAGGATTCCAAGGCAGCGAAGAAGGCGGGTGACAAGGCGCTGGCCAAGCAGCTCAAGAACAGGTACAAGGCCATATGCCACGGTGTGCGCGAGGATGGCAAGTACATCGAGGCGGGAGAGAATGACAACCTCATCGTACAGAAGCTCGAGGCCAATCCCAAGGCCCTGGGCGTGTTCGGCTACAGCTACCTGGAACAGAACGAAGACCGCATCCAGGGTTCCCTGGTGGATGGCGTCGCTCCCGAGTTCGAGCTGATCGCCGATGGCAAGTATCCCGTTTCCCGTCCGCTGTATTTCTATGTCAAGAAGGCGCATGTGGGCAAGATCCCGGGCATCAGGGAATACCTGGCGGAATTCACCAGCGACAACGCCTGGGGTGAAGAAGGTTACCTGGTAGACAAGGGCCTGATTCCCATGCCGGAAAAGGAGCGTGAGGAATACGTAGAGGCAGCAAAGAAACTCACTCCCATGAAATTTTGACCCGGGGATCCCTGTCGTGAGTTTTGGCGTTCTTTTTCTCTCACTGTTGCTGCTGTCCGTGGCAGCTTACTGGCTCGGGCGGCGCTACAGCCTGAGCCAGACAGAAGGGGATCGCCGGCAGTTGCATTCCATGCCGCGCTACTATGGTTACTACGTGGCGCTCTGGACGGCCCTGCCGGCGGTTTTTCTGTTGCTCCTGTGGCAATTGCTGGATCAGGGATTGATTGCGGAAATGGTGGCTGCGGATCTGCCTGCCGCCATTCGCAGCCTGCCCGATGCTGAACTGCATCTGTATCTCAATGATGTGATCAACCTGGCCAGGGGCAATATCACGTCCACGGCAGCTGATCCCGTCATGCAGGCTGCGGCTGATCATTTTCGCCATCTGCAGTCCCTGTCCGGCATGTCTCTGCTGGGCAGTATCATTGCTATCGTTATCGCAGGAGCGGCGCTGGCGGTGCGGCAGATCAATCCTGATTTCCGCTCCCGGCCCCGGGTGGAGGCCTCAATGCGCTGGATGCTGATCCTCAGTGCATCCATCGCCATCATGACTACGGTGGGTATCGTGCTGTCCGTGATTTTCGAGGCGATCCGGTTTTTTCAGATGGTTCCCCTGACCGATTTTCTGTTTGGTCTGCAGTGGAGCCCCCAGGTGGCATTGCGTGAGGATCAGGTGGGTGCCAGTGGCGCCTTCGGTATTGTACCTTTGCTCGCAGGCACCATGCTGGTGGCCTTCATTGCCATGTTGGTGGCGGTTCCCATCGGTCTGATGTCGGCCATCTACCTGGCCGAGTTTGCCGGGCGACACCTGCGTACCTGGGCAAAACCACTGCTCGAGATTCTGGCAGGTATTCCCACTGTCGTTCGCTACCAGCCATGGAGAGCGAAGCGAAGGCTGGTAGTCCCCAGTAGCCGCGAGGCCGCACTGCTTACCCGTCGTGCGCATAGCGCCAGAGGGGAAGCAAAGTAGGCATTCGAACGCGGCGTCCAGTCATTGGGAGACAAGTACGGAGCAGCAACGAGCTTGCGAAGTTGTTGTGTAGTGCTTGGTGACCAGGACGGCTGGGGCACGAATAGGTTGTCAAAGGCCGAGTCGATTTTGGGGACTGGGATGTCCCAAAATCTATCACGAGGTCGAAGACACGCTTGTACGGTTTCTTTGCCGCCTTGGTGGTTGCGCCCATGTTGCGCAATGGTGGCAGTCTGATCGGCCTGGATGTTTCCTCGGAGAGTGCGCTGGCCGCCGGTCTGGTGATGGGCATCATGATCATTCCCTTCGTGTCCTCCCTGTCGGATGATGTGATCAATGCGGTACCGCAAACCATGCGTGACGGTTCCTATGCACTGGGCGCCACGCGCTCGGAGACCATCCTGCGCGTGATTATACCGGCGGCGCTGCCGGGTATCGTCGGCGGTGTATTGCTGGCGGCTTCACGGGCCATCGGCGAAACCATGATCGTGGTCATGGCTGCCGGACTTACCGCCAATCTGACCGCCAATCCCCTGGAGTCGGTCACGACCATCACAGTGCAGATCGTTACGCTGCTGGTGGGTGACCAGGAATTCGACAGCCCCAAGACTCTGGCAGCCTTTGCCCTGGGACTGGCGCTGTTCATCGTGACCCTGCTGCTGAACGTACTGGCGTTGCATGTGGTCAGGAAATATCGGGAAGAATATGAGTAAGCTGATGAAATCCGCGGTAAAGCGCGGAGAGGTACGCCAGGCGGTGGAGAAAAGTCTGGTCAGGCGCCGCAGGAAAAACCGCCGCTTCAAGAGGATGGGTCTGGGCGCTGTGGTGCTGGGTATGCTGTTTCTCGGCATGATGTTCACCAGTATCATCAGCAAGGGCTACAGTGGTTTCGTGAGAACCGAGCTGCAGCTGGAAATCTATTTTGATCCCCAGGTCATTGATCCCGATGGCACCCACAAGCCTGAGGTGCTTGCGGCAGCAGGTTATGGAAAACTGATCAAGCAGTCCCTGCGACAGGAGTTCCCCGGTGTAAAGAAACGCAAGGAAAAGCGCAGGCTGTACCGGCTGGTGAGCACGGGGGCTACACAGCAATTGCGTGATCTGGTGCTGGCGGATCCGGCGGTCATCGGCAGCCACAGAAAGCTGTGGCTGATCGTAGATGACGATGTGGACCAGTACTACAAGCACGGTGACAACCAGAGCCGCCTGAAGGAACAGCAGCTGGCC
>NZ_JBHNMF010000258.1:2927-4751 GCF_048562965.1 Thiolapillus sp.
CAGCAGTTTCAACAGTGGTTTTTTTACTTCCGGTGATTCCCGGGAGCCGGAACTGGCGGGCATTCGTGGCGCAGTCGTGGGTTCCTTCTTTGTCATTCTCATTACCCTGGGGCTATCCCTGCCCCTGGGTGTTGCCGCGGCCATATACCTCGAAGAGTTCTCACGCAGAAACCGCTGGACAGACTTTGTTGAGGTCAATATCAACAATCTGGCGGCCGTGCCATCCATCGTCTTCGGTCTGCTGGGGCTGGCGGTATTCATCAACTTTTTCGAGCTGCCCCGCTCGGCGCCGCTGGTGGGCGGGCTGGTGCTTACGCTCATGACCCTGCCCACCATCATCATTGCCAGCAGAGCTGCGCTCAAGTCCGTGCCGCCTTCGATTCGGGAGGCAGCCCTGGGTATGGGGGCCTCGAAGATGCAGGCGGTCTTTCATCATGTCCTGCCCCTGGCCATGCCGGGGATGCTCACGGGAACCATTATCGGTCTGGCGCAGGCTCTGGGTGAAACCGCTCCCCTGCTGATGATCGGCATGGTGGCGTTCATCGTGGATATTCCCGGCAGCATCATGGACCCTGCCACAGTACTGCCGGTGCAGATCTATCTCTGGGCGGACAGCCCCGAAAGGGCATTCACAGAGAAGACCTCCGCCGCCATCATGGTGCTGCTGGCATTCCTGATACTGATGAACCTGCTGGCTATCTGGCTGCGCCGAAAATTTGAAAGGCGCTGGTAACCGTGAGGAATGAATCAAGTTGGCAGTAGAGCAAAAAGAGGCATTTATGTCGGTAGTCGAACCCCGGGTGAAAGAAATGAAAACTGTGCAAATGGAAGATCAGGTGGAGACGATCCTGGGAAAGCCTCTGCTGGACAAGAAGGTCAGCATGCATTGCCGGGATGTGGATGTGTTCTACGGTGACAACCAGGCGATTTTTAATATTTCCCTGGATATCGGCAAGAACGAAGTGCTGGCCATGATAGGTCCCTCAGGTTGTGGCAAGTCTACCTTCCTGCGATGTCTGAACCGCATGAACGATACTATCGACAGCTGCAAGGTCACCGGCAGCATCCGCCTGGACGATGAGGATATCTACGACCCCAGCATGGATGTGGAACTGTTGCGGGCCAGGGTGGGTATGGTGTTCCAGAAGCCGAATCCCTTCCCGAAATCCATCTATGAGAATATCGCTTACGGACCCCGTATCCATGGACTGACCCGTGACAAGACCGAGCTGGACGAGATCGTGGAGAACTCCCTGACCCGGGCAGGATTGTGGAAGGAAGTGAAAGACCGTCTCGATGACGTGGGCACTGGCCTGTCAGGCGGTCAGCAGCAGCGTCTGTGCATTGCCCGGGCCATTGCCATCAACCCCGAAGTGATTCTCATGGATGAGCCCTGCTCCGCACTTGATCCTATTGCCACGGCAACTGTCGAAGAGCTGATCGATGAACTGCGCCAGCGCTACACCATTGTCATCGTCACCCATTCCATGCAGCAGGCGGCACGGGTCTCCCAGCGCACGGCCTATTTCCACCTGGGTAAACTCATCGAAGTGGACAAGACCGACAAGATTTTCAACAATCCTGGCCATGAACTCACCGAAGCCTACATCACAGGACGATTTGGGTGAGCCCAGCTGCGTTATGCCCAAAGGCATAACGCAGCTGGGCGAACGCCCGGGCAGGACGCCCGGGCTGGGGCTGCAAAAGAAGTACACAGCCGCGCCAGGGAAGGCGGTAAAGAAACCTACTTAGTTCCCGTCTATAAATGCCAAGTCATTGAAATTCAATTGAAAAACCGAAAAAAGACGATGAGAAATCCGGTGC
>NZ_JBHNMF010000259.1:0-4741 GCF_048562965.1 Thiolapillus sp.
TCCATAGCGGCCTCCAGAAGTTTGTGTTGATTTCTCTTCTGAGAGGCCGCGCCTTGCTATGTCAACTATTTTTTGAGATTTTTAGTGGTTTTTCTCCTCTGAAACTCTAAACTCTAGTAACACACGTCCATACAATATTAGCCGCCAGCCGCGCTTTGGGGGGCTGCACTGACACTCAAGACAAAAGCGAGCAATCGATCAAAACGATGGAGTAACCTTTCCGGGCAAAACGATTCAACAGCCGCTGCCAGCCATGGAGAGCGAAGCGAAGGCTGGTAGACCCAAGTAGCCGCGAGGCCGCACTGTTTTCCCGGCGTGCCTTGCGCCAGAGGGAAAACAAAGTAGGCCTCCGAACGCGGCGTCCAGTCATTGGGAGACAAGTACGGAGCAGCAACGAGCTTGCGAAGTTGTTGCGTAGTGCTTGGTGACCAGGACGGCTGGGGCACCAATAGGTTGTCAAAGGCCGAGTCGATTTTGGGGACTGGGATGTCCCAAAATCTATCACGAGGCCGAAGACACGCTTGTTAGAGCAGGTTTAATGCAAAATACATGCACAACAGAAGCTACCATCCTTGTATTGAAACAACTCTGTAACAATATCTACAGCAACTGTGGATAACTCTGTGGGTAATCATTGAGCACAAACATCAGACAGCACGATTGATACTGCGGGGCTTAAATTGTACAAAAAAATACAATTTAATATGATATAAATATCAGTAAGTTAGACGTTTGCAGATAAAAACCCATAGCCACAGACAAAATAAAGGGAAACCATCGCAGGTTTCCCTTTATTGTGCATAAAAAGGCTATTTTGCGCAGGTAACGGCCTTGGAGCCAGTGCAATCCCAGGCAAAGGTACAGTCCAGCTCGGAGAGCACGGTTACCAGTCCGGTTTCACCATCATTCAGGATCATAGAGATGGGTGTTCTGCCCCCAAAACGTCGCTGCCCCTGATGGATCCAGCGCCCGATCATCTTGGGATTCATGGGATAAGCAGTACGCAGGGCATCCGCGATGCGCAGAAGATACTGGGAGCGACGCAGTACGTCCGGATGATTGGGAAATACCGCCTTGCCATCGCGAAAACTGGCAAAGCTGCGCGTACGCACGTCATCCGGCATGGCCAGGATCTGGTGCATGGTCTTGTTGTCCAGTTTCCACTTGTCCAGCAGGTTCATCACCGCGCGGGTGATGTCCTCCATGGCCTGCTGTTGCTTGTCTTCACTCATTCTCGACTCCGATAGAATATTCTTGACTCTAATAATTGACTATTTTACTTGGTTATCTGTGCAATTGCCAATTCAGGCGCCTGATCCTAGCCAAACAGGCGTTTCCACCAGCGTTTCCGGTTGTTGGGCAGGGGGCGGTCCGCTTCGAGGTCTACCGGTGGAATACGGCTGAGCACCCAACCCGGCAGGGGTGGATTGTCACTGTATCCGCACACCACACCAAGATTGTTGGGGTCGTAAATCTTTACCATTGCAGGCGCTTCAAGGCTGTCGGCATAAACGATGCCGCAATAGTCTTCGTCATGCTCCTGGCGCAGCAGTTTGTCCACTTCATCGAGAAACGCCAGGAATTCCTTCCCGGACGCAGGGACAGCAGGAACGTCGTGCCCCACCGCGTACACATACCAGCCTTCAGGGGCTTCCCGCAGGCGCGCCCACAGATCATCCAGATGGTGCCAGCGCAGGGCGGAGGTGAAGCTTCCGCGAAAAGCCTGCAGATAGTCGCTGTGTGCTTGCTCATGCATGGGTATAATCTCTTTTTTGTCTTTGCGTCGATATTGATATGACCGCCCTGTACCAGTCCGATCTTTCCGGCCTCGAGCTCTTGAACCGCGGCAAGGTGCGCGACATCTATGCCGTCGACGATGAAACCATGCTCATCGTCACCACCGACCGGCTCTCAGCCTTCGATGTGATCCTGCCTCAGCCTATTCCCGGCAAGGGCGAGGTGCTGACCCGGGTGTCCAGCTTCTGGTTCCGTCGCATGGAGAAGCTGATCCCCAATCATCTCACGGACATTCCCCTCGAATCCGTCGTCACCAATGACGACGAGAGAGCCCAGCTGGGGGACCGTGCCATCATTGTGCGGCGCCTAGAACCCCTGCCGGTGGAAGCCATCGTACGTGGCTATATCATCGGATCGGGCTGGAAAGATTACCAGAAAACCGGCCAGGTATGTGGCATCGACCTGCCGGCCAACCTGCAACTGGCGGACAAGCTGCCCGAGGCCATCTACACGCCTTCCACCAAGGCGGCGATGGGTGCTCATGACGAGAACGTGGATTTTCAGCACACCGTAAACCTTTTGGGGCGCGAAATGGCCGAACAGGTACGCGACGCCAGCCTGCAGATCTACCGTGAAGCGGCCGAGTATGCCCTCGAAAAAGGCATCATCATTGCCGACACCAAATTCGAGTTCGGGTTGGACAGGGATGGCAGGCTGCATATCATCGATGAAGCCCTGACGCCCGACTCCTCGCGCTTCTGGCCGGCAGACCAGTACCAGCCGGGCATCAGCCCACCCAGCTTCGACAAGCAGTTCGTACGCGACTACCTGGAAACCCTGGACTGGGACAAGACGCCGCCGGGACCGGAACTGCCCCAGGAGATCATCGACAAAACAGCGGAAAAATACCGCGAGGCCGAACAGCGCCTTACCGGCAAATGAAAACCAAACAGCCCCGCATCACCCTGTACAGCACCAGCTCCTGCACCCATTGCCGCCAGCTCAAGCAATGGCTGCAGCAGCATCAGATCCGCTTCATGGAGATGGACGTGCAGCGCAATGCCCGCGCCCTCAAGGATTTTCAGCGCCACGGCGGGCGCGGCGTACCCCTGTTGCTGGTGGGTGAGCGAAAAATTCAGGGTTTCAATCCCAAACAACTGCCTTCCCAACTGCGCAAGGCTGGCGTGAGCATTTGAGTCATCCATATGATCGCCTGTCTCCAGATCTGATCCTCGACGCTGTCGAAAGCGCCGGCTTTGAGGTCAACGGCAGCCTGCTTCCCCTGAACAGCTACGAGAACCGCGTGCTGCAGATCGGGCTGGAGGAGCAAGCACCCATCATCGCCAAGTTCTATCGTCCGGACCGCTGGAGCGATGAAGCCATACTCGAAGACCATGCCTACAGTCTTGAACTGGTGGCACAGGAAATTCCGGTAGTACCTCCCCTGCTGGACAACAGGCAGCAAAGCCTGTTCGCCTTTCAGGGATTTCGCTTTGCCCTCTATCCGCGCCAGGGTGGCCGCAGCCCGAACCTGGAAGATCCCGATCACCTGGAATGGATCGGTCGCTTTCTCGGGCGTATCCATGCCGTTGGTGCCAGCCGGCCTTTTGTGCACAGGGAAACCCTCAGTGTGGACAGCCTGGGCTGGCAGTCCCTGGCCTGGTTACGGCAATCCGGGATGCTGCCACTGGAAACGGCCAATGCCTACCTGAGCCTGTGCGAAGATCTGCTCACCCGCATCGACGGAATCTTTTCCAGTCACCATTTCAACCAGCTCCGTCTCCACGGTGACTGCCACCCCGGCAACATCCTGTGGACAGACCAGGGACCGCATTTCGTGGACATGGACGACTGCCGCAACGGCCCGGCGATACAGGACTTCTGGATGCTGCTTTCCGGTGACCGCCAGGAAATGACCCTGCAGCTCAGTGAGCTCATCGAGGGTTATCGCCTTTTTCATGATTTCGATACACGGGAACTGGCGCTCATCGAACCCCTGCGCACCCTGCGCCTGATCCACTACAGCACCTGGCTGGCCCGCCGCTGGGACGACCCGGCCTTCCCAAAGGCTTTTCCCTGGTTCAATACCGGCGCCTACTGGCAGGAACAGATTGCCATTCTGGTGCAACAAAAGGAACTGCTCGACCAGCCTGCACTCATGCTATTCTGACAGCAACCCGACCGTTACCAGGGAGATAGACGACGCCCGGAGGGGGCGACCATAGCTCACCGAGTCCGCCATGGAAACCCACACTTTCTTCCTCTATCTGCTGATCATTCTGGTTACGGCCAGGCTGTTTGCCAAGATTGCCGTACGTCTGGGCGCACCTGCCGTCATCGGTGAACTGACCGCCGGCGTGGTACTCGGCCCGAGCCTGCTGGGCTAGCCCGCATCGCTCACCGATCCCCTGGTTCCGGCGTTTTTGGGCGCCGGGACGTGACCAAGATAGCCCGATAGCCCATTTCTCGTGCCAAGGTACTCGCCAAGAGAAGAGATTCTCGTGTTTTTCGCTCTCTCAGGAGCTCTGGAGGATGTTTTTTTGACAGAACAGACGCACCAGTCCCTCAGCACCCAGGACTGATTCTTTGAGCCGATGTTGTTGGGGACGGAAGAACCTATCCAGGCGGCGACCAAGCAGGATGCTGCTTGAGATTGGCCAGGATCTGAGCAATATCACTGGCGTAGGGGTACGCTTCCGAGAAGGACAGCCAGACCTTACGCGCCGTCAGGCGCAAGCGGGCGCCGATTTTGAGGAGCTTCAGGCGGATCGTCGTGCTCTGGGCTTTGGCAAATGCCGTACCGGTCAGGCCCAGCCGGCGCAGGCCATGCAGCAGGACATAGGCAAAGGAAGAGAAGTACAGCCGCAGCTGGTTCGCCCGTAAGGTGGCACTGCTGGTGCGATCGGCGAACAGTCCCAGTTGCTGCTCCTTGATCCGGTTCTCCATCTCGCCACGGGCACAGTAAAGATCTTCGTATAAATGTTGGGCATCCGCGTCACGGGGG
>NZ_JBHNMF010000260.1:0-4725 GCF_048562965.1 Thiolapillus sp.
CGAAGACACACTTGAAGGCGCAACTGGCGCGGATGAATCCGTCTGTTGGCAATGAAGACCCCATCAGTGATTCATTACGGCAAGAAATTCGCCAGTTGCGGGCTAGTCGATGATCCTGTAGGAATTCCTGATGACCTCGAATTCCTGGCGATACCTGTCCTTTTCGCTGGCCTTGGCATACCAGCGCAGGAAATAGGCTTTGCCCTTGTGCAGGGTGAAGATCTCCCTCACGGTGCGCCGCTTACTGCCTTCGGGCGTATAGGAATAGGTGACTTCCCAGGCCGGATAGTCCGACAGGGTGGTCCTGGTGGAGGTCACTTCATATTCAGGGCCGATGGAGGTGGCGTCATACCAGGATTTCATGGCTTGGGCGTGAAACGCATCCAGAGGGACATCGCTGGGCAACCTGCCTTCGAACAGATCGGAAATGGAAGAGCTGGAAGCGGTGATGCCGTCGTAGTCGTTTCTGGGCTCCGGATTCATGTTGTAGGTGCCGCCAATGGTCATTTCCCGGTGCCAGATTTCAGGCGCCAGCAGGGAAATTCCCAGTGTGTTGTTGGTATAGGTCACATAGCCTTTGACATCGTTGGCTGAGTTGCTGCCGTAATCCGACACCAGGTTGCAGGCGCTGAGCAAAAAGGACAGCAACAAGCTGCCCAGAAAGACAGTAAACTGCTTCACGGCTACAGTCCCAGCTTCTTTTCCAGATAATGGATATTGGCGCCACCGGCCTCAAAACCCGCATCCCGCATGATGTCTTCCTGCAGGGGGATGTTGGTGAGTATGCCTTCGATGACCATTTCCGACAGTGCGGTCTGCATGCGGGCGATGGCCGATTCCCGGGTCTCTCCCCAGGCGATGAGCTTGCCGATCATGGAATCATAGTAGGGCGGCACGTTGTAGCCGTTGTAGATATGGCTGTCGAAACGGATGCCGGGACCACCTGCCACGTGCAGCTGGTTGATCGGACCCGGACTGGGCATGAAGTTCTCCGGATTCTCGGCATTGATGCGGCATTCGATGGCATGACCACGCAGGCTGATGTCTTCCTGCCTGTAGGCCAGTTCCTTGCCGGCAGCGATACGGATCTGCTCCTTGACGATGTCCACACCGGTGATCATTTCCGTGACCGGATGTTCCACCTGTATGCGGGTGTTCATCTCGATGAAATAGGATTCGCCGTCTTCATACAGGAATTCGAAGGTGCCTGCGCCACGGTAGCCGATCTTGCGGCAGGCTTCGGCACAGCGGTTGCCGATTTCCTGGCGCAGCGCTTCCGAAATGCCGGGAGCCGGCGCTTCTTCCACCACCTTCTGGTGACGGCGCTGCATGGAGCAGTCGCGCTCCCCCAGGTGGATGGCATGACCGTGGGTATCGGCCAGGATCTGGAATTCCACGTGGCGGGGATTGCCGAGGAATTTTTCCATGTACACGGTTTCGTTGCCGAAAGCCGTGCGCGCCTCTTCCTTGGTGAGGCTGATGGCGCTGATCAGGGCGGTTTCGGAGTTGACCACGCGCATACCCCGGCCGCCACCACCGCCGGCGGCCTTGATGATGACCGGATAGCCGATCTCCCGGGCCAGCAGGATACTGCGCTTTTCATTGTCATCGATCTCACCGTCGGAACCGGGTACCGTGGGCACGCCGGATTCCTTCATGGCTTCGATGGCGGTGATCTTGTCGCCCATGAGGCGGATGGTTTCAGGTTTCGGGCCAATGAAAATGAAACCACTCTGTTCAACACGCTCGGCAAAGTCCGCGTTCTCTGAAAGAAAACCGTAACCGGGATGAATGGCGTTGGCATCGGTGACCTCGGCGGCGCTGATGAGAGCGGGCACATTCAGGTAACTGCCGGCGGAAGCGGCCGGGCCGATACAGACAGATTCATCGGCCAGGCGCACATGCTTGAGATCGCGGTCAGCTTCGGAATGTACCGCAACGGTCTTTATACCGAGTTCGCGGCAGGCGCGCTGGATACGTAGCGCGATTTCACCACGGTTGGCTATGACGATTTTTTCGATCATCGCTGCTGCCTCACTCAATGATGAACAGAGGCTGGTTGTATTCCACCGGCTGACCGTTTTCCACGAGAATGCGTTTGACCACGCCGGATTTGTCCGATTCGATCTGGTTGAGGATCTTCATCGCCTCGATGATGCAAAGGGTATCCCCTGCGCTGACGCTCTGGCCCTCATTGACGAAAGGCTTGGCGCCGGGATTGGGAGCGCGGTAGAAAGTGCCCACCATGGGGGAGTGAATGATATGGCCTTCCAGTTCCGGCTCCTGCTTTTCCTCGGTTTCGGCAGCAGGAGCGGAGGCAGGAGCAGCAGCCACGGCGACGGGAGGAGGCGGCAGGGTACCGTGGCGGTTGATGCGTACCGATTCCTCGCCTTCGTGTATCTCGATTTCGGCAATATCGGAGGCTTCGAGGAGCTCGATGAGTTTCTTTACCTTGCGTATATCCATGAAATTATGACCCTGTATCTGTGGGTGCGCCAAGGTGTCTGTCGGCTGCCTGCAGGGCCAGTTCATAGCCCAGGGCGCCCAACCCGCTGATCACGCCCACTGCCACATCAGAAAGATAGGAGTGATGGCGGAATGCCTCGCGGGCAAACACATTGGAAAGATGCACCTCTATAAAAGGAATGTTCACACCGAGCAGAGCGTCCCTCAGGGCGACGCTGGTGTGGGTAAAGGCGGCGGGGTTGATGAGGATGAAATCCACACCATCGCGGCCGGCCTGATGAATTCTGTCGATGAGCTGGTGTTCTGCGTTGGACTGAAAGAACTCCAGCTCATTTCCCTGGGTCATGGCAAGACTCAGCAGCGCTTTCTCGATATCCGACAGGGTGACTTGCCCATAGTGGCCGGGTTCCCGGGAGCCCAGAAGATTGAGGTTGGGTCCGTTGATTACCAGAATCTTGCTCATCGAAAACCGGGTCCAGAAAAGTTAATTGTCGGGAACTGCGCTGATACAGCGTTTAATTTCTGCAATTCTGCGCTAATCTGGAAATTATGTCCAGCAATGGAGCGGATTCGTTTTTGCTGTTTCAGCCATTCGCCGGGTACCGGGCCTTTCAGCGGTGTTTTTCTGCTTTTGAAATACACCAAGATCCTGATTTTCCGCGATCCCGGATAGCGCGTTTTGTAGATCGGGATTCAGCCCCGCAACCGCCCACCTGTCCCCGCCCAAGGGTTAAAGTAGGTAGGATGCGGTTCGTACCTCACCGCATCCTACCCGGCCGTTATCGTTCATAGGTTCCAGCCAGGTGTAAAAACGCTTTATCCAAACACGTGATGTCCCGAGAAAATCCTTTGAAAACAGCAAGCAAGCGCGGGATCATGCAATTTGTAAATTTCCTGTCTATATTTATGATAATAGCCCTTAAACTATAAAGCTACGGAGTAAAACACCATGAATCGCTACCTGCTTGTTGTCATTCTTTTATGCACCCTGTCCGCCGTGTCCGGCGCCCGCGAGTACCGGCTCGACACGTTGCTGCCAGAAGCCCCGTCCGGCGCCCCCGCCCAGGTGGTGGTTACACTCTACCGGCAGGCCGAAGGGGGTGAGGCGCTGGAGACCCACCTGCTGCCGCAAAGCCAGTGGCGAATGGAGGCGGGGGATACAGCATCGCACCTGCAGGGCATCATCGATACCGACCTGCCCTTGCCCCTGTGGGCGGAAGTGCGGGTGAATGATGAGGTGCTGGCCGATCGCGCCGCGCTCAACGCTCCGGGGGATTTGACCGCCGCCGGGGAGATCCACAGCCAATCCGGATTCCGTTTCCCCGACAACAGCGTGCAGACTTCGGCGGCCAATACCGCGGCGCTGGACAAGGTGCTCGGGGGCACGGGCAGTTGCGCCGCCGGCTCCAGCATCCGCGCCATCGATGCCAGCGGCAACGTGACCTGCGAGCCCGACGATGTGGGCGGCGGCATCACCCGGATCGATACCGGTGCTGGACTCACCGGCGGGCCGATCACCACCAGCGGCGCCATCAGCGTGGCCGACAACGCCATCACCGGGGCGATGATCCAGGACAACACCATTGGCACAGCGGACATCCGGGACAACACCATTGGCGCAGCCGATATCGATACCAACCAGGTGCAACGCCGCGTTACCGGCAGCTGTCCCATCGGTTATCTCATGACCGGCATCAACGCCGACGGCAGCCTGCAGTGCCAGGGGGTGCATGTACTGGTGCCGCGCCGGCTCTATACAGTGACGGTGGACAGCGCGGGCGATGTGGGCTGGCACACCGCCCTGGCCTTGGATGCCAGCGGCCACCCGGTGATCAGTTATTATGATTCCACCAACGATGATCTCAAGCTGGCACACTGCAACGATGCCAGTTGCACCAGCGCCACGCTCACCACGGTGGACAGTGCGGGCAATGTGGGCTATTACACCTCCCTGGCCCTGGACGCCAGCGGCCAGCCGGTGATCAGCTATAATGATGTCACCCACGGTGATCTTAAAGCTGGCGCACTGCAACGATGCCAACTGTGCCAGCGCCACCTTCACCACGGTGGACAGTGCGGGCAGTGTGGGCTATTACACCGCCCTGGCGCTGGATGCCAGCGGCCAGCCGGTGATCAGCTATTTAGTTTAGCGTAGAAACCCACGTCCTTAGGACGTGGTCATGAGTGATAGGCTCAGCCTGTCACGACTGATACGGCCCATGTTACAACCCGAAACTGAGTTGTCCCCACAACTGAATT
>NZ_JBHNMF010000261.1:0-1248 GCF_048562965.1 Thiolapillus sp.
TGCGCAACAACTTCGCAAGCTCGTTGCTGCTCCGTACTTGGCTCCCATATGACTGGACGCCGCGTTCGGAGGCCTACTTTGTTTTCCCTCTGGCGCAAGGCACGCCGGGAAAACAGTGCGGTCTCGCGGCTACTGGGGTCTACCAGCCTTCGCTTCGCTCTCCATGGCTGGCAGCGACCGATGATGGCGCTGTCTGCACCCAGGGGATGGGAGCGCATGACGGCCAGCAGTTGCTGCGCCCGGTCCGCCGGGCAGATGCACACCAGCTTGCCTTCGTTGGCCACGTAGAGGGGATCGAGTCCCAGCAGTTCGCAGGCATCGTTCACCGCCGGGTTCACGGGTATGGCGTCTTCCTGCAGGCGCATGCCCACAGCGGACTGCCGCGCCAGTTCGTTCAGGGTGGTGGCCAGGCCGCCACGGGTGGGATCGCGCAGGTAGTGAATGTCCGGCACGGCCGCCACCATGTCGGCAACCAGGGTGTGCAGCGCGGCGGAATCCGACTCTATGCTGGTTTCGAATTCGAGATTCTCGCGGCTGGACATGATGGCCACGCCATGATCGCCAATGGTGCCGTTGATCAGGATGGCATCACCGGGACGGGCGAGATCGCCGGAGATATTCACCCCCTCGGGAACGCTGCCGATCCCCGTGGTGGTGATGAAAACACCGTCGCCCTTGCCCTTCTCCACCACCTTGGTGTCACCGGTGACCACCGGTACACCCGCCGTGAGCGCCGCCTGCGCCATACTGGCTACGATGCGCTCGAGATCTGCCAGTGGAAAGCCCTCTTCCAGGATGAAACCGGCTGAAAGGTAAAGCGGCCTGGCGCTGGCGCCGGACATGGCCACGTCGTTGATGGTGCCGTGAACCGACAGGGCGCCGATATCGGCACCGGGAAAGAACAGGGGCGAGATGACATGACCGTCCGTGCTCATCACCATGCGGCCTGCAGTCACCCCGAACGCCGCCTGGTCGTTTGCCTGGCGCAACAGGTCGTTGTCGAAATGGCGCACGAACAGATCCTCGACCAGCTGTGCCATGGCGCGGCCACCGCTGCCGTGGGTCATGTCCACGGTTCCCTTCTTCATGCGGCCGTTTCCCCGGCGCCTTGGTGCTGGCGGAAGCGTCCGTAGCTCCAGTAGGCAGAGCAGGCGCCTTCCGAAGACACCATGCAGGAACCCATGGGATTTTCCGGTGTGCAGACCGTGCCGAAGAGCTTGCAGTCCGTGGGGATCTTTATGCCCCTGA
>NZ_JBHNMF010000261.1:1348-4703 GCF_048562965.1 Thiolapillus sp.
CCGTGGGGATCTTTATGCCCCTGAGAATGCGGGGACATTCACAGCCCCTCACGTCGGACGCCTGGGTGGCGGGCATGTCGAAACGCTTCTCGGCATCGAAAGCGGCGTAGCGCTCTCTGATCCGCAGCGCGCTGGCGGGAATCATTCCCAGGCCGCGCCATTCGAATGTCGGGCGCAGCTCCAGCACTTCATCCATCAGCGCCTGAGCCTTGCGGTTGCCTTCGCGGGAAACCACCCGCGTGTATTCGTTCTCCACCTCGGCGCGACCGGCATTGAGCTGGCGCACCAGCATGAGCGTGGACTGCATGATGTCCAGGGGTTCGAAACCGGCAATGACCACGGGTTTGTGATATTTTTTTGTAGAATATTCATAAGGTAGCGAGCCAATCACAGAACTTATATGAGATGGCCCGAAAAAACCCTCAATGGCGACCGAACCGCCTGCATCCTGTTCCGGGGCATCGAGGATGCGCTTGATGGCGGGGGGCGTTAGTACATGGTTGCAGAACACGCTGAAGTTGCCCAGGCCTTCGGCCTGCGCTTGCCGGATGGCCACCGCGGTGGGTGGCGTGGTGGTTTCGAAACCGATGGCGAAGAACACCACCTGGCGATCCGGATTGTCCCGTGCAATCTTCAGGGCATCCAGGGTGGAATACACCATGCGCACATCGCCACCCGCGGCCTTCACCTTCAGCAGGCTCTTGCGGCCGCTGCCCGGCACCCGCAGCATGTCACCGTAGCTGCACAGGATGACATCCTGTTCTTCGACCAGCTGAATGACGTTGTCGATGCGCCCCACGGGTAACACGCACACTGGGCAACCGGGGCCGTGTACGAAGCGTATGTTGGATGGCATGAGATCCTGCACGCCGTAGCGGAAGATAGCGTGGGTATGGCCACCGCAGAACTCCATCAGCCGGTACTCCCGCTGTGGCTCCACGGCCTGTTCAATGGCTGCAGACAACTGCCGGGCCAGGGTGCGCTCGGCCTCCTCTATCGCTGATGCGGTTCAGGGCATAACCCACATGGATGAGTACGAAATCATCCACCTGCACATCGTCCACCAGCGCCAGGGAAATGGACTTCTTCACTTCCCCCAGCAACACGGTTGCCATGGCATTGTCGGCATCGATGGAAACGACCCTCGCAGGCAGCGCAAGACACACAGCGCTATCCGATCATGGCCAGTTGCCGGGTGGTCCTTACCCACTGGTACCAGTTGTCCATGCCTTCGCCGGTGGTGGCTGAAACCTGCAGCACTTTGATGCCGGGATTGATGCGCCGGGCGTAGGCAATGCACTTGTCCACGTCGAAATCCACGTAAGGCAGGAGGTCGATCTTGTCAGGAGGTCGATCTTGTTGAGCAGCACCAGGTCGGCGGCATGGAACATGTCCGAGTACTTGATGGGCTTGTCTTCCCCTTCGGTGACCGACAGTATGGCCACCTTGTGTGCCTCACCCAGGTCGAAGGCAGCGGGACAGACCAGGTTGCCCACGTTTTCGATGAACAGCACGCTGCCATCTTCCGGCTTGAGGCTGTCCAGGGCATGACCGATCATGTGGGCATCCAGGTGACAGCCCTTGCCCGTGTTGATCTGCAGGGCGCCGACGCCGGTCTCACGGATCCTGTCGGCATCGTTGGCTGTCTGCTGATCACCTTCGATCACGGACAGGCCGAGTTCGTCTTTCAGTGCTTCGATGCTGCGCACCAGCAGGGTCATCTTGCCTGAACCGGGGCTGGAAACCAGATTCAGCGCCAGTATCCGGCGCTCTGCTAACCAGCCGCGGTTGGCAGCGGCGTAGCGGTTGCTCTTGCCGAGGATGTCCTCTTCGATCTGCACCATGCGCGCCTGGCTGAGACCCGGTACATGAGCGTGCGCAGGCCCCTGGCCATAGTCATGCACCGCATCATGTCCATGGTGATGGTGATGACTGTGATCATGATGATGGTGGTGGTGACCCTGTTCTTCGCCCTCGATCGTGGTCTCGCCTTCACCGCATCCGCATACTGTACACATCTGTCACCTCGGCATTCGTTCGTTACAGTAAACTGTGCGTCCGCAGGGCGTGTTTGTCAAGAAGAAACCCCCGGGAAGTATCAGTCCACTTCCAGCTCCTTGATGCGCAGTTCCTCTCCGCCCGTGACCTGCAGCTGGAATCCCCCGCAATGGGGACAGGCATCGAAGCGCTGCGTGACCGCTACCTGCTTGCTGCACTGCAGACACCAGGTCTGCCCCGGCAATTCGATGATTTCCAGTGCGGCGCCATCTGCGAGTGTGTCTTTGGTAACCGCATCGAAGCAGAAGCGCATGGCTTCCACTTCCACGCCGGCCAGCTGACCGATTTCCAGCCACACGGTCCTGACCCGGGTAAAACCCTGCTTCGCGGCGTGATCCTCCAGGATCTGCAACACGCCTTCACACAGCGACATCTCATGCATGTCCTGATCCTCGCGGCCCGCCGACCGTCAGTTTGTATGCCACACAGGGGTCGATTGCCCTGATCAGCTGGTGTGCCTGTGCTTCGATCTGCTGTCTGTCACCCTGCAGCGTTTTCAGGGAGCAGCTCACCACGCCCTGGGGATGAAAGTTCCACTCTGTTGGCGCCAGGATACGATAGCGTTCTATTCCGTTTGCTTCATCGAGCACCACGCTGTGAAACAGCTGTCCCCTGGCGGCGCAGGCCTGCCCGATGCCGTCACCTTATTATCGCTGTTTGTCTGATCTTGCCATCAGCAGACAGCAGCCAATCGGCCGTTTGAGCGATCTCGCTGAGGCGAGCAACAAGACGGGGCATCAGTCCGTTGCCATGTTCAGCGCGCAGATTCCGCAATAAGGTGCTGTCGGTACGGGTGTAAGGGGTTGTTTCCCGACATTTCCCCTCCCAGCGGGGTGCGCTGATAAATGCATCTTTTTCCATCTTGCGATGTAAAACTGAAGCATCCAGGACGGGCAAAGCGCCGATTCTGTTTCGACCCGAGCCCTCCCATCCAAGTTCATGGATTTAACGTGCCGCTACGGTGTGCGAATCATGCATCCAGGCTTCCAGCTCCCCGAAGGTTGTCATCTCTGTCCAGAGATTGAATGGCATGCCGAAAACCAGGCGGTTGAGCAGGTCTTCGAGTCTTTCGCGCAACAGTGCTGTTTGAGCTGGCGGTTCAGGTTCTGCAGCAATTGAACGGAACAGACTTTTGTCAGGAAACAGGGCATGGGAATATTTTCGCTGTATGTCGCATATCTAGAGTTTAGAGTAAGCAACATTGTTCCACCGTATATTTTCGGGTGAAATAAAGTTGCTATTTTGTTCATACTGCCCGTTAGAGCTTGTTCTATACGCTGATTGCTGCATCCTGCTC
>NZ_JBHNMF010000262.1:0-4672 GCF_048562965.1 Thiolapillus sp.
CCGCGTTCGGAGGCCTACTTTGTTTTCCCTCTGGCGCAAGGCACGCCGGGAAAACAGTGCGGCCTCGCGGCTACTGGGGACTACCAGCCTTCGCTTCGCTCTCCATGGCTGGCAGCGGTCGTTTTGTTGCGCAACTGGAGCTGACGAGACAACATGGCCCCGGCGCCGTCGGTATTGCTGCACCCCAGGTCGGTCATTTCAAGCGCATCGCCATCGTGGACTGCTCTGTCACCCGCAAGCCTGTGCCCAATCATGGCAACCTGGTGCTCATCAACCCGGAGATCACTCACTGGGACGGCTACGAAGTGGGCAGGGAAGGCTGTCTCTCCGTGCCGGACTACACCGGCAATGTGATTCGCGCCACTCATATAAAACTCAAGGAGCAGGATGTGCAGGGTGAAGAACATGAATTAAGTATGAAATGGAAGGTTATGAAGCCCGGGCGGTACAACATGAAATCGACCACCTGGATGGCATCCTGTTCATCGACCGGGTGGTCAGCCGCCGTACCGATTTATTCAAGAGAAAGGTATATCGCTGATGAATGTAATCGAAGCCCTCGAAAGCCGGATTTCCACCCGGGCGTATCGGGACAAGCCCGTAGCAAGGGAGACCATAGAAAAGATGCTGGAAGCGGCCCGCTGGGCGCCCTCCGGAGTCAACACCCAGCCCTGGCAGGTGGCGGTGGTGCAGGGAGACATGCTCAGACAGTTGAGCGAAGCACTTCTGCAGCTGGCCACTGAGGGCACCAAGCCCAACCCGGACTACGACTATTACCCCGGCAAGTGGATAGACCCGTATAAAAAGCGCCGTTTTCAGTGTGGCATGGATCTTTACAAGGCGCTGGAGATCGGACGGGATGACAAGGAAAAGAGGCTGGAAGCCGCCCTCAACAACTACCGTTTCTTCGGCGCACCGGTCAGCCTGTTTTTCTTCATGGACAAGCACATGGGCAAGGGTTCATGGCTGGACATGGGCATGTTCATTCAGTCGGTGATGCTGGCCGCCAGGGAATACGGACTGGGAAGCTGCCCCCAGGCATCGACGGCTGACTATCCGGATGCAGTGCGGGAAAAGCTTGGCACCTCCGGTGAGAACCTGTTGCTGTGTGGCATGGCGCTGGGCTACCCGGATGAAAGCCATCCGGTCAACCGGTACCGCACTGCCCGCGAAGCAGTGGATACTTTCACCCGCTGGTACGAATGATGCGCTTACCGCATGTCATCGAGGAAGCAGGTAAACCGGCAAGACCGAGGGGGGCAGTACCGGAACGGCTGTGGTTCTCTATCGTTTCTGTTCCGCTTCACTGAGCTCGACGCATTCCGGCAGATCGAAATAGAGCGGCGGTCTGCCTGCGCCACCGGCGGTACGACCACCTGCGCCATAGTCCGCGTAAAAGCGCCGGCATTCCTCTTCGGGCTTCTGTTCTTTCTTGACGCAGGTCTGAATCAGGGCTTCCCGTTCCGGGCCAAGCTTCGCCTCGCGGGCGGCCTGGCACTTCTCTTTGAGCGCCTGCAGCGACGGCTCGGCGGCAGAAGCGCTGCCTGAAAAACCCAGCACGATCATCATTATTGTGAAGCAGCGATACGTCATGGGAAACCTCCTTGCAACATTCTCAAATATAAGCATTTTCTCCATAATAGCACCAATGGGAAAAATGCATCCTGAGAGTTGAATTCTGTAAACTGATCCCCACTTTAATGCCATCTAGAAAATTTGGGAGCCGAATAACATGCGGATGGACAAACTAACAAGTAAATTTCAGATGGCCCTGGCCGATGCCCAGAGCCTTGCCCTGGGCAAGGATCACCAGTTCATCGAACCGGTGCATCTAATGATCGCCATGCTCGATCAGGAGGGCGGTGGCGTACGTCATCTTCTCACTCAGGCGGGTGTGAACGTCAACCAGTTGCGATCCGGGCTGGGGGAAATCATGGATCAAATCATGGATCATATGCCCAGCGTATCCGGTGGGGATGCGGATGTACATGTATCCAATGAACTCAACCGCCTGCTCAACCAGACCGACAAGCTGGCCCAGAAGCGGGGTGATCAGTACATATCTTCTGAACTGTTTGTGCTGGCCGCGGTGGAGGACAAAGGCAGCCTGGGTGATCTCATGCGTAAATCAGGCGCAACCAAGGGTGCTATCGAGAAGGCCATCGAGAACGTGCGCGGCGGCCAGTCCGTAGATGACCCCAATGCCGAGGATCAGCGCCAGGCTCTGGAAAAATACACCATAGACCTTACCGAACGCGCCGAGCAGGGCAAGCTGGACCCGGTCATCGGCCGCGACAGCGAGATCCGTCGCACCATCCAGGTCTTGCAGCGGCGTACCAAGAACAATCCCGTGCTCATCGGCGAGCCGGGCGTGGGCAAGACCGCCATCGTGGAAGGTCTGGCCCAGCGCATCGTCAATGGCGAGGTGCCGGAAGGCCTAAAGAACAAGCGCCTGCTCTCGCTGGACATGGCAGCCCTCATCGCCGGGGCCAAATTCCGCGGCGAGTTCGAGGAACGCCTCAAGGCCGTGCTTAACGACCTGGGCAAGGCCGAGGGGCAGATCATTCTGTTTATCGACGAGATTCACACCATGGTGGGTGCGGGTAAATCCGAAGGTTCCATGGATGCCGGCAATATGCTAAAGCCTGCGCTGGCGCGCGGTGAGCTGCACTGCGTGGGCGCCACCACCCTGGACGAGTATCGTCAGTACATCGAGAAGGATGCTGCGCTGGAGCGCCGTTTCCAGAAAGTGCTGGTGGAAGAGCCGACGGTGGAAGACACCATCGCCATCCTGCGTGGCCTGAAAGAACGCTATGAAGTGCATCACGGGGTGGAGATTACCGACCCGGCCATTGTTGCTGCGGCCACCCTGTCGCACCGTTACATCACCGACCGGCAACTGCCGGACAAGGCTATCGACCTCATCGATGAGGCGGCGTCACGCATCCGCATGGAGATCGATTCCATGCCCGAGGATATGGATACCTTGGACCGGCGCATCATTCAGCTCAAGATCGAGCGCGAGGCGCTGAAGAAGGAAACCGACGAGGCTTCGAAGAAGCGTCTCGAAGCCCTGGAAGCCGAGATCGCCGAACTGGAGAAGAAGTTCTCTGACTTGGAAGAAATCTGGAAAGCGGAAAAGGCGGCCGTGCAGGGCACCACTCATATCAAGGAAGAACTGGAGCGCGCCCGTATCGAGCTGGAGACCGCCCGCCGGGCGGGGGATCTGCAGCGCATGTCCGAGATCCAGTACGGGATCATTCCCCAGCTGGAGCAGCAGCTCGCGGCGGCGGACGAGGCCGAGCACATGGATTTCCAGCTCCTGCGCAACAATGTCACTGATGAAGAGATCGCCGAAGTGGTCTCCAAGTGGACCGGCATCCCCGTGAGCAAGATGCTCGAAGGGGAGCGCGAGAAGCTGCTCAAGATGGAAGAGAACCTGACCAAGCGCGTGGTGGGCCAGGACGAGGCCGTGCGCGCCGTGTCTGATGCGATTCGCCGCTCCCGGGCAGGGCTGTCTGATCCCAACCGGCCCAACGGTTCCTTCCTGTTCCTCGGCCCCACCGGGGTGGGCAAGACTGAGCTGTGCAAGGCCCTGGCGGAATTCCTTTTCGACACCGAGGACGCCATGGTGCGCATCGACATGTCCGAGTTCATGGAAAAGCATTCCGTGGCGCGGCTCATCGGCGCACCCCCGGGCTATGTGGGTTACGAAGAGGGCGGCTATCTCACCGAGCTGGTGCGGCGCAAGCCTTACTCTGTCCTCCTCATGGATGAAGTGGAGAAGGCCCACCCGGACGTGTTCAACGTGCTGCTGTAGGTGCTGGACGATGGCCGCCTCACGGATGGTCAGGGACGCACTGTGGATTTCCGCAATACGGTTATCGTCATGACCTCCAACCTGGGTTCTCACCTGATACAGGAGATGGCTCATACCAACGATTACGAGGCCATGAAGACTGCGGTGATGGAAGTCGTGGGTCAGCATTTCCGCCCCGAGTTCATCAACCGGGTGGACGAGACTGTGGTATTCCATCCCCTGGGCCGTGAACAGATCCGCAAGATCGCCGGTATCCAGATCGAGCATCTGCGTCAGCGGCTGGAAGAGCGCGAACTGACTCTGGATATCAGCACCGAAGCGCTGGATCTGCTGGGCGAGGCAGGCTCCGACCCGGTCTATGGAGCAAGGCCGCTCAAACGGGCTATACAGCACCAGTTGGAGAATCCCCTGGCACAGAAGATTCTGGCCGGGGAATTCAGCCCGGGCGATACCATCAAGGTGGAAGCCGCCGGTGGCGAACTGATGTTTACCCACGGCTGATTCCATAGACCAAAGCAATAAAAAGGGCATGGCCGTGACCGACCATGCCTTTTTTTACTGGTTCACTGCCGCCCCGTCGGTTCCTGATCGTAGGGTGCGGTGACGAAGGAACCGCACCATTGGCGTAGCTCAAGAGCGCAAACGCAGCATCATGCTGCTTCGCTCAGGTATAGATACCGGCAAACTGCCGCTGCCAGCCATGGAGAGCGAAGCGAAGGCTGGTAGACCCCAGTAGCCGCGAGGCCGCACTGTTTTCCCGGCGTGCCTTGCGCCAGAGGGAAAACAAAGTGGCTCTTCCCCAAATGGAGTGGGTAGATTATCGTAATCCCCTATGAGAGACAAAGACCTATA
>NZ_JBHNMF010000263.1:0-4645 GCF_048562965.1 Thiolapillus sp.
GCATACCCGGCTGGTCATTTTATAAATCGGGAAATATTTCTCTGTTCAAGGATGCGCAACAATCAGTCTGCACCCTGTGCTCTGAGGAGCATAACCATTTCCTCATGCCCCTGTTTTCCCGCCCACTCCAGCGCCGACCACCCCCGTGTGTGTTCCCGGTGATCGACATCCGCTCCGGCGGCAATGAGCAATTCGACGATTTTCACATGATTGTTGGAGGCGGCAAGCATCAGGGCTGTGTAACCACCCTTGTCCTGGGCATCAATCTCAGCACCTTCTGCAATGAGACGCCGGACGATGTCCACATGACCGTTCAGCGCCGCTTTCATCAGCGGCGTCCAGTCACAGCTGTCCCTCAGGTCGGGCGTGCCGGATTCATCGAGAAGCTGTTCGACAGCAGCCAGGTCTCCCTTTTCTGCCGCTGTCACCAGGGGAGGTACGACACAAAGCTGCTTCTCGCTATTGCCGGTCAGAAAAACAATCAGGGGAAGGGAAAAGAGAGTGAGATAGAAAAGCCACCGCATGACAGCATGGTTGCATCAGTCTGCCGGCTGCCTCAATGACATTACGCAGTTTCTGGGGGCTCCTGGTCAGTCTTGCCTTTTGCTGTGCATTTTTCACTCATGTCATCTGTGTGAATCAGCTGACCGTTGACCTGGGCACCCATGGCCATTTCGAGCAACTTATAGTGCAGATTGCCGGTCACCTGCGCGCCGGATGCCAGTTCCACCCGGTTGCAGGCAAACACGTCGCCGATGATGATGCCATCGAGAATGAGATTGTCCACTTTTACATCCCCTTCCACACGTCCGCTGGTGCTCACCACCAGCGAGGAATTGGTGTCGGGAACACCGGTGACGTTGCCTTTCACCAGCCCGTCGACATGCATGCCGGAAGTGAATTTCACGTTGCCACTGACCGTGGTATCAGCGCCGATCACCGTGACAATAGGGGGAAGTTTCAGCTTCTTTACACGCGCCATCATTTGTTACCCTGTATATAGCCTGACCAGGAGAAGGTTTTGCTCATTTTTTTCAGCTCCTTGTTGCGTGGCAGGAACTCGATCAGGACGGACTCCGGCTCGAAACCTTCAGGAAACTGCATTTCACCGTGTACATCCTGGAAATTGGAAAACTCCAGCTTTACCGCTTTCTCATCGTCATCAGAGAATTCGGTGCGGTCGAGCCGCTTCTTCTTTCCATTGAGCTTGCCTGACACTTTCATCACAAGCTTGCCCTTGGTGATTTCCACCTTTTCCATGACCTGCACGATGGTGAAATCATATTTGAACCTGTTTTCGCCTTCTGCAGGCTGCAGCTTGAAATTCTTTATATACAAACTGCCATTGTTGTTCGATACCAGACTGCGCAGCGTTTCCATTTCAGACTGCAGCGCCGCCTTTTCATTTTCGACGGCGATCAGTTGCTGCTGCAGTTCCCGGCTGGCCTGCTGCTCGATTTCCGCCTGTCTTCGGTAGCGGATGGAAGCCGCTTCCAGGTCGCGCGCTTCTGCCTGCTGCTCCCGCAGAGCGGTTTGCAACGCAGCAATCTCACGGGTGCTGTGTTCCTGATCGTAGCCGCCCTGTCGCACGCCCCAGGAATAAGCCTGCCAGCCGATTGCGCCCAGCAACACCAGCAACAGCAGCACCTGCCAGTAGCCACGCCTGTCATGATGATGCACGATGCGTGGTGAGCGGATGCGCTTGTCCCTGACCTTCGTTGTCGTAACCGGCTTCAAGGCAACAGTCCCACGATCCCCAGCCCTTCTTCCTCGTCCATGCCGAACATCAGATTCATATTCTGTACCGCCTGTCCTGCAGCGCCTTTCACCAGATTGTCTATGACCGAAAGAACAACCACCATATCGCCATTTGCGGGACGATGCAGTGCGATACGGCACATATTCCCTCCCCTGACGGAGCGCGTTTCCGGATGGGAACCCGCCGGCATCACGTCAACGAAGGGTTCGCCGGCATAGGCGTCCTCGTACAGCTTCTGCAGGTCCACTTCGCCGTCCACCTGCACATACAGGGTGGCATGGATACCGCGGATCATGGGCAGCAGATGGGGCACGAAGGTCAGCCCCACATCCTGTTTCAGGGCAAGGGACAGGTTCTGGCTGATTTCCGGCTGATGCCTGTGCCCCGCCACCGCATAAGCCTTGAAGCTCTCACCGGTTTCCGCCATGAGCATGGCCGTGTTGGCGCCCCGGCCGGCGCCACTGACGCCGGACTTGCAGTCCGCCACCAGCGCACTCAGATTGGCCTTCCCCGTCTTCAGCAAGGGCAGAAATCCAAGCGTAGCCGCGGTAGGATAACACCCCGGATTGGCGACCAGACGGGCCCTGCTGATGTCATCCCGAAACAGCTCCGGCAAGCCGTAAACGGCTTCCTTCACCAGGTCGGGACAGGCGTGCTCCATGCCGTACCATTGCTCCCACACGGCGATGTCCTTGATGCGGAAGTCCGCTGCCAGATCGATTACCCGCACACCTGCTTCCAGCAACGCCGGGACCTGCTGCATGGCAATACCGTTAGGAGTGGCAAAAAACACCAGATCACAGGATTTCAGTGCCGCTGCATCCGGCACCGTAAAGCACAGGTCAGTATAACCGCGCAGATTGGGATACATGTCAGCCACGGCCCTGCCTGCTTCCGAGCGGGAGGTGATCACCTTCAGCTCGACGCCGGGATGGCGCACCAGCAGGCGCAGCAGATCGACCCCGGTGTAACCTGTTCCTCCAACGATACCGACCTTGACCATTTCCTCTTCCAATGCGTGTGACGAAATGTCATATTCTACAACACACGGGAACAGCATAGGGTTTCTTCCGCACGATCATGGAGTCACAAACCATACAATCCATTGCGCTGATGCTCGGCGCGGGCTGGGCCTCGGGGCTGAACCTGTACGCGGCCGTGCTGGTGCTCGGCTGGATGGGCGCCAGTGGCCAGGCCGATCTGCCCCCCAGCCTGGATATACTGAGCAACCCCTTGGTCATGGGCGCGGCAGGCCTGATGTTCGTGGTGGAATTCTTCGCAGACAAAGTACCGGGGCTGGACAGCCTCTGGGATGCCATACACACTTTCATCCGCATCCCGGCGGGAGCGCTGATGGCGGCAGGCGCCGCTCAGGGACTGGACATGGGAGCGGTGGGAGAACTGATCGGACTGATCCTTGGCGGCGGCCTGGCCACCACCAGCCACGTGAGCAAGGCCAGTACCCGGGCGCTGATCAACACGTCCCCGGAGCCGGTGACCAACTGGACAGCTTCGGTCACGGAAGATGCGGCCGTGGTCGGCGGCTTGTGGACCGCACTCAACTACCCCTGGCTGTTTGTGTTACTGCTGATACTCTTTATACTGTTGGCCATCTGGCTGGTGCCCAAGACCTGGCGATTGCTCAAGGCCGCCGGAAAAACTGTATTCAGTTGGTTCAGAAAACCACAGCCCACTGAAACTACTGAAAATACCGACTGACGGAGATGAAGCATCATATCACCCTGGCCCTGGCTCAAAGCCCTGCATCTGATTTTCATGGTGAGCTGGTTCGCGGGTCTTTTCTACCTGCCGCGCCTGTTCGTGCACCATGCCATGTCTCTGGACGAGCCTGTTCTGGATGAAAAATTCAAGGTCATGGAACGCAAGCTCTATTATTTCGTTACACCATGGATGATTCTGACGGTGGTTTTCGGCACCTGGATGCTGATCGCCGGCGCCTGGGAAGCCTACAGCAGCATGATGTGGCTCCATATCAAACTGTTGCTGGTGGCCCTTCTGGTGGTCTACCATTTCTGGTGCGGCAAACTGGTGAAAGATTTCCGCGACGGAAAGAACCGCCATTCCCATACCTGGTACCGCTGGTTCAACGAACTCCCCCTGCTCCTGCTGGTGGCTATCGTGCTGCTGGCCGTGTTCAAACCCTTTTGACTGGGCACGCCCCGTTTGCAGGAGGCTGTCGGGCTGAAACCCAACCTTCGTGGAGCGTGGTGCGCAGGCAATAAAAAAGGCGCCGCAGCGCCTTTTTCACTTTTTCAACAGTGTTGCAGCAGGTTTAGCCGCAACCACCGCCGGTGTTGGAACCGCAGGTACCGCAACCGCTGCCGCCAACAGGCTGCAGGTTGTTGAACACGAAACGGGCATCTTCACCGTCATTGGCAACAAAATCGATTTCCACACCTTTGAGGTAACCCATGGTGCCGTTATCGACGATCAGCTTGAAACCGTCATATTCGCGCACGTTGTCTTCACCGCTGAGCTGATCGGTAAAGGTCATGCCAAAATTGACGCCGCTGCAGCCACCGGGCGTGGCATATACACGAACACCTTCGATGTTCTCTTCAACCTGCCCCGCCAGTTCCTGCATTTTCTGTTGTGCAGTCTCGGTAAGGGTCAGATCCTCATCACTGAGTTGGTTAACATTCGCTGTCATGGATATCACCTGTATTCTGTTTTCAAAATGTACTTAGCACAAGATTCTATCATGTAAACTACGCATCCTTCCATGCAGCTTCTGCAGGAATCATCACTATTCGCGAATATTAGAGTTTAATTAGTTCCCGTCTATAAATGCCAAGTCATTGAAATTCAATTGAAAAACCGAAAAAAGACGATGAGAAATCCGGTGCAGGATGGTACAATTATGAT
>NZ_JBHNMF010000264.1:0-4628 GCF_048562965.1 Thiolapillus sp.
AATGCCGGTATCGCGTGCAATGGGCTTGCCGTTTTTCCAGTCTTTGGAATAAATCACCTTGGCAATGCGGGGTTTGAGGACAGTGTCGAAATAGTTGCCCATTTCAACAAGAATATATCTACGTTTGCCATCATCTTCGCGGTTGAGATTGATGACAGCGTGACCAGTTGGTGCTGTACCCGCAAAAAAGTCTATGAAAGTGCCATCGGTATTTCCAAAATTAGCCAACCCGATAACTCTTTTAATGAGTGATGGAGGTTTGGGAAATTCAAACACCTTACGACCAAATTCATCTTCCAGTAGCTTGCTTGCAGAATCAGTTGTTCCTGTGTCTTCGTGCTTCCAAAGGTCAACAGGAACCATGCCTTCCATCTCGCTCAAAAATCTTTTTAACCGCGGATATGTGTGACCACCTTCTTGTCCCCAATACAGACGATTTTCAGCTACATGCTTTTCATATGTAGCCTTTTCGTATTTCCAAGCATTCGTTGGGTGGTTTACTTCTTCACCAGTAATAGGATTAGTCAGCGGATATGTAAGATTGGGGCGTGCTTCTTTTGAGGCTGGGTTGACATATGAAACACTTGTCCATACCCCTCTAGGATCATTATCTGGGTTGCTGTAAGTTGAATCAGCTTTTTCATTTCTTGGTTCTCTTAACAGCGTGACATGAGTACTGGCCCTATAGGCTAAAATGTTCTCAGTTAAAGTTGAGAATAGTTTCGCATTATTACTTCGAGTGAATCGCTTTTCCCATATAATTTTTGCAAGAAAGCCATCTGTAGAAAAAATATCATCACAAATTTGCCTGAGCCTCGTTTCCTCCACAAAATCAATTGAAGAAAAGAACATTCCTTTTGTGCTTAAAATTCCTCTGGACAAAATCACACGGTCAAACAAAAAAGACATCCAGCTAGAATGCTGATAGCTATCTTTATATGCAAACCCATCACTCCCCGTATTATACGGCGGGTCAATATAAATACACTTCACCTGTTCCCGATACCGTTCCTGCATCAAGTTCAAGGCCTGAAAATTTTCCGAATGCATCAGCAACCCATCACACTGCTCATCAAAGTTTTCAATCGATGCCACTAACCGTGCCTTGAAGCTTTCCTCAAAAAACTGCGTATCCAGTACCAGCCTGTCATTCGCCTTGAGAAAATCCACGGTAAGCGGAGCGGAATAGCCTTCAAGCTCATCAATAGAAAACAGTCGCACCCATTCTTCACGCTGCGCCTCGTTGGCTGCAATTTCCGGGTAGAACGCTTCGGGAATACGATCCAGAGTAATGCAGTATTGGGTATCGACGACAAACTTCTTTTTCAGCCACAGCTTCTTCTGAAAATCCTCCAGTTGCGCCAGAAAGTCGATCAAATGGCGGGCGATTTTGCGTAGCACCTTGACCTTGGCGAGCCAGGTCTCCACTTTGGGGGCATCGGCATGTTCGACATCGTCCAGGCGCATCACTTCATTCTTGATATAGAAATCCAGCTCGCGGCGCAGGAAGCCGCCGAGATCCTTGTGGATGAAGTAATCCATGGTGTTTCGGGCGGCGTATTTGGCGATGTACTTTTCCAGCAGGGTGCGGTTTTTTTCCTTTTCCGTTGGCGCCGGGGTCATCAGTGCGGTGACATAGTCGCCGGCTTTGTCAAGCTCGCCCAGTGTTGCCTTTATGCGTTCTGCCGCCTCATCAAGCCGTTTTTTACGCCAGGTTCCTTCCTGCCCTGTCTTTTCGGGATCGGCACGGTATTCGAACTGGATCACCAACTCGGGTTCGCCGTTCTCGCCGGTTTCCAGTTTTACCGGCTCCGCGTCGTGAATGATGAAGTAGCGTTCGGTCTGCTCCGAGGCCTTGACATTGTTGTGTTCGCCTTCCGAGGCGGCAACTATGCGGCAGTGAACCTTGAGGGGTTTCCCTTCAAGTAGTTCGCCATGAGCTTCCCGGTATTCAGTGGCCTGAGTGGGGTCGAAGGTGAAGTTGGAAAGATATTCGGATGTCTTTATGTAGTACTGATCCTTGTTGGCCCAGTGCAGATAAACCTCGCGCCCGTCGTAGGGAATGGCATAGGGCGCCGCCTTGCCGTCGGTCTCGCGTGCGAAGTAGCGGCGTGACATGAAATCGCCCTGGTCGTAGTAACGCTCAAAAAAACGGTAGAGATGGTCATACACATCGCCTTCGTTGCTGCCGCTGGCTTTGGCCGCATCAAATGCAGTCTTGGCTTTCTGCACCGGCTCGGTCGCGTCTGGATCGGGAGCTCCGTATTCTTCAGCTTGCTTACGGGCTGCCTCATAGGCGGCCTTCGCCTCGGCAATTCGTGCTTCGTCAGCTTCTCCGAATGCGTCCCTGATCATAGCCAGCAGGTCGTTTTCCAGAAAGTCTGACACCTGGCCGGCCTTGGCATGCATGATGCGGTAGAAGCCGAAATCCAGTTCTGGCTGATCAAGCTGAAACAGCTCTTTCAGCAGGTTGATCAAGCGTTCGCGTTGTTTTTCGATGTTCGCCATAAGGCGTCTCCTGTTGTTTTCTTTTTCACACGACCGACCACCGAATGGTGAACAGGCGATCGGTCTGTGTATGTTGGTTCATTCTTTGTTCGAGAGCCTCGATCAGTTGGTCGCGCTTCTCGATAATTTCGTCTTCCGCCTCGAAGATCTGCTGGCGCTGGCGCTGGCAGCGTTGCAGGCGTTCCAGATCCCGTATCTGTTTCTGCATATCATGCTGCTGCTCGACCGTTTCTGCCTGCCGGGACTCCCGTTTTAGCCCGCGGATTCGGGCCTTGGTGTCCTGCAAGTCTTGTTCGGCTGCTAGGATCTTGTCGTCTGCCCATTTTTCCAGCTTCTCCCGCTCGGCCTGGAAGAAGCGGTTGTTGGCCTCAAGAATGCGGCTGATGGCCGCCTGACACTGGCGCTCGGCGTTATCTGTAAGCGTGGATGGCGGTTCCATGCCAAGCATCTCGGGCATCGAGGCTGTATGGCAGGAAAATAGTTTTTCGCAGGTTTCCTGATCGAGTGAACGGCCATCGTCAAGTTGGGCGGTAAAGATCAAATGCTCTTCGCGCTGAAAGGTCTCCACGGTAAGCAAATCCAGGCTCAACCATCCGGACTGGCCCTTGAGCGCTTCTATAACTGATATTTTTGCGGGATGGTTGGATATATCGAAACGAATATTGGATACCGGTGTGTCCAGCGCCTTTGCAGTATCCAGTACATATTCGCCCAGGGGATGGGTGAGGCGGTACAGGTGTTGCGCGGCAATCTCCTCTTCAGCCAAGCCTTTGCGTATGAGTTGGTAATGCCCGGCCTCGATGCTTTGTCCTGGCGTGCGTTCCAGCACAAAATCGTGCTTGTCGTCATTAAACTGCGCGGCACCGTCCAGCACATGACGGGTGAGCAGCCAGAACAGCCGCCCTACCTTGTCCAGCCGCTGTTTAGCCTGATCCAGCTGTATCTTAAGTAAATCATGGATGTCTTCATCAAAATGTTCCAGTAGCAGTTGGCGGGTGCTGTCCATGCGCGCTGCAATGTCTTCTTCGAGTTCTTTTTGCAGTTGCTCAAAGGCTTGCTGTATCTCTTGCGGTGAACGGCAGCTTTGATAGATATTCAGGATACGTTTTTCAAAGTCGATACCGCTTTCGATGCTTCCCAGCACATCATCGGATGCCCCGAACACGCCATTGAACAGGTTGAATTTTTCTGACAGTAATTCCAGTACCCGCTTGTCAGCTTCATTGCGCGTATTGACGAAATTGACCACCACCACATCATGCTTCTGGCCGTAGCGATGGCAGCGCCCAATACGTTGCTCTACCCGTTGCGGGTTCCACGGCAGATCATAGTTGATGACCATGGAACAAAATTGCAGATTGACACCTTCGGCCGCCGCTTCTGTGGCAATCATGATCTCTGCCTGCTCCCTGAAGTAATCAATCAGGGCTGTTCGCCTGTCAACTGGGCAGGAGCCGGTGATTTTGTCCTTATTCCGTTCTTCCTGTAGCCACAGCTGGAAGATACCATTGGATTCCGGGGCGGTGTTGGTGCCATTGAAGGTGACCAGCTTGCCCCGATAACCCTGCTCATCCAGATAAGTTCTTAGATATTCCTGGGTACGGCGCGATTCGGTAAAAATGATGGCCTTGCGCGGAGCCCCCATTTTTTCCATTTCCTGGAAGCCGGTTTCCAGGGCAGTAAGCAGTTGTCGGGATTTGGCGTCAACTTTGATGGCGTCGGCCCAGCTGATGAACTGCTCCAATTCTGCAATTTCTTCGTTGATTCTGTCCTTGTCGATCTCTGCTTGGTCTATTGGGCCAGACTCTGCCGACGCTTCCAGGATTTCCAAATATTCTTCTTCGAGCTCTTCTTCTGCGACCAGGTGACCGAGAAAATCATCGGAGACCACTTGCTGGTCACGCAAGCGGATCAGGCGCTCACGAATACGTTTTAAGGTTTCGGTCACTGCGCAGGTACTGGATGCCAGCAATTTGCGCAGAATGAGTGTGGTGAGATGGCGCTGACGCTTCGGCAAGGCATAGGATTCTTCGCGAAGCATGAACGCGGAAATGCCGTCATAGAGGCGCTGCTCGTCGTCTCCGGGTGTAAAGGGTTGGGTAAAGGTTCGCCTTTCGGTA
>NZ_JBHNMF010000265.1:0-4616 GCF_048562965.1 Thiolapillus sp.
AGTTGTTGCGTAGTGCTTGGTGACCAGGACGGCTGGGGCACAAATAGGTTGTCAAAGGCCGAGTCGATTTTGGGGACTGGGATGTCCCAAAATCTATCACGAGGCCGAAGACACGCTTGCGGTTATGGTCCTGCGCCCATCGTACATGCAAAGGATTTTACCGGAAATGATCCGCTCTGCCTGAACCCCTACCCGGCGGGTACCTGGACCAATGAAATCGTGGTATGTGACCGGGGAACCAATGCCCGTGTCGACAAGAGCGCCAATGTGGCCGCCGGTGGCGCCAAGGGTTTCGTGCTCGCAAATACGGCGGAACAGGGCGAGTCCCTGAGCATGGACCCGCACAGCATTCCGGCCATACATATTGGTGTTGCCGACGGTGATCTGTTGCGCGCCTGGCTAGACAGTGGCAGCGGGCACATGGCGACTCTTTCAGGAACTATCAAGGAAGTGAACACCAATTTTGGTGACATCATGGCCAGCTTCAGTTCCCGTGGGGCGAACCGGGCCCTGCCGGACATCATCAAGCCGGATGTGTCTGCCGCCGGGGGTGGGGATCATCGCAGCCCAGGGTGTGAATGACCCGGTTCCGGCAGAATGGGGCACAAATAGCGGTACTTCCATGGCCAGCCCTCATGTGGCCGGTGCGGGTGCATTGCTCAAGACCCTGCATCCGGACTGGACGCCGACGGAGATGCAGTCGGCGCTGATGACGACTGCGGTGACCATGGGGGTGCGCAAGGATGGCAGGTCCACCCCGGCCGACCCTTTCGACAGGGGCGCCGGTGTGGTGGATCTTGCCGCTATAGCTAAAAACAGCGTGGGGCTGGTGCTGGATGAAACCGAGGCCGACTATATCAGCGCCAATCCCGCCATGGGTGGGGACCCGAAGCAACTGAATCTGGCCAGTTTCGGGAACAGTCTTTGCGTGGGGTTCTGCAGCTGGACGCGTACCCTGACCAGCGTAGCGCCATCCACCCTCGACTGGACGGCGTCAGTGACCAATCCTGAGGGCTGGAAGCTTTCCGTTTCGCCCTCGCATTTCAGCATCATGCCGGGAGGTACACAGCAGATCACGGTGACCGCTCAGGCAGTCAAGCTGCCGACGCCAGACTGGTCTTTCGGCCAGATCAAGCTGACATCTTCTGTCGGCGCAATGCAGGCATTCCCCGTGGCGCTGTCATTTCAGACGCGGTCGCCCAGACCTGCGGGCAACTATACGGTGACAACCAGCGTGGATGATGCCAGCTGTGATACGGTGTATGGAGGTTATATCGATCTGGAGCAGTATGGTTTGTCTCCAGCTTCCGCTTTGCAGGGTGACAGCAGATATTGGACGGCCTTTTCGGATCAGAATCCGGTCAATTTCTATGGATTGGATTACACCGGGTTTGCATTTTCGGATGATGGCCTCATTGTTTTTGACAATGCGAACAATTTGGGCGGTCGCGTGTATGTTCCACAGTCCTTGCCGGATGCCGCCTTACCCAATAACCTGATCGCCATGCTCTGGAGTGATCTGGAAATCATCTACGATGACGGGGCAAGTGGCACGCAAAAAGGCATCACCCTGGCAACAGTGGGCAAGGATCTTTCCATCGTGGAGTACGATGATCCTGAAGTATGGAACAGTGGTGCTTCTGTAGGAGATTTCGAGGTCGTCATCAACAGCACGGTGAACAATGACCCCGGCCATCCTGAAATCATCGTTGCCTTCGACAACCTGAATCCTGATGCCTTGCCCGACCTCGCCACCGTCGGTGTCGAGAGCATCGGTGGCAAGGAAGCGGCAGCCTACCTGAGCAATGCGGATCCTGCTGTTCTCAGCGATGGTCTCATGGTGTGTTTCGACTATCAGAAACACCCCGGCAACTGCAGGGACTACTGGATCCTGGATTCAGGAAGCGTTGTCAACCAAAAAGCCTATGAAGCCACCAAAGTCATCTTTGCGGGAAAAGACTTTGCGGTGGGCGAGGGCGGCAATCTGGTGCTGCAATCGGGAGGCATTGTGGGTTTGTTCCCGGGGTTCAGGGTGGCAGCCGGCGGCTCCATGAGTGTGTCCGTGGATTTTGCATCGGTGTGCCCGTTGTAGCCTTCTGCCGTGTTTTCCCGAAGCAGGGGACGTAAGTCCCCTGCTTTTTTGGGAAGTGTAGTGGGATTCAGGGTATAATCCGCCCCTTTTCCCGCATACCGGCCCCAAATTGTGATCAGTAAACTCCGTAACATCGCCATTATCGCACACGTCGACCATGGCAAAACGACCCTCGTCGATGAACTCCTGAAACAGTCCGGCACTCTTGGAGAGCGCTTTGGCGAGGTCGAGCGGGTGATGGACTCCAATGATCTGGAAAAGGAGCGGGGCATCACCATTCTTTCCAAGAATACGGCCATCAAGTGGAAGGATTACCGCATCAACATCGTGGACACCCCGGGCCATGCCGATTTCGGTGGCGAGGTGGAACGGGTGCTGTCCATGGTGGATTCGGTGCTGCTGCTGGTGGACGCGGTGGAAGGGCCCATGCCCCAGACGCGTTTTGTGACCCAGAAGGCTTTCGAGCATGGTTTGCGTCCCATCGTGGTGGTGAACAAGATCGACCGCGATGGCGCCCGCCCGGACTGGGCCATTGACCAGGTGTTCGACCTGTTCGACCGCCTGGGCGCCACGGATGAGCAGCTTGATTTTCCCATCATCTACGCTTCGGCCATTAACGGTTATGCTTCCGATGACAGCGAGGTGCGCGAGGGAGATATGACGCCCCTGTTCCAGGCCATCGTGGACAACTGCCCAGAGCCTGATGTCGATCCGGACGGGCCTTTCCAGATGCAGATTTCCAACCTGGACTACAGCAGCTATGTCGGCGCCATCGCCGTGGGGCGCATCACCCGGGGAAAAGTGCGGCCAAACCAGCAGGTGATGGTACACAAATATGACGGGGAAGAGCACAAGGCCAAGATCGGCATTGTGTATGGTTATATGGGGCTGCAGCGCCATGAAGTGCCCGAAGCCAGCGCCGGCGACATCATCGCCATCACCGGCATCGAGGCGCCCAATGTCTCCGATACCCTGTGTGATCCCGAGCATGTGGAGGCCCTGCCGCCCCTGACCGTGGATGAGCCCACGGTATCCATGACTTTTCAGGTCAACACCTCGCCCTTCGCCGGCAAGGAGGGCAAGTACCTGACCTCCCGTCAGCTCAAGGAGCGCCTGGAGCGGGAGCTCATCGCCAACGTGGCCCTGCGGGTGGAAGAAGGTACCGATCCGGAGAAATTCAAGGTCTCGGGTCGGGGTGAGCTGCATTTGTCCATCCTGCTGGAAAACATGCGCCGGGAAGGCTTCGAGCTGGCGGTTTCCCGTCCTGAGGTCATCTTCCGGGAAATCGATGGCGAAGTCTGCGAGCCTTACGAGCAGCTCACCGTGGATGTGGAGGAACAGCACCAAGGCGCCATGATGGAAGCCCTGGGGCAGCGTAAGGGACAGCTCAAGGACATGACCCCGGACGGCACCGGCCGGGTGCGTCTGGACTACATCATTCCTTCACGGGGTCTGATCGGGTTCCAGACCGAATTCATGACCAGCACCTCGGGCACCGGCCTCATGTACCATGTATTCGATCACTATGGCCCGGCTCAGCACGGCGGCATCGCTCCGCGCAGCAACGGTGTGCTGATTTCCAACAGCATGGGAAAGGCGCTGGCCTATGCGCTGTTCAATCTGCAGGAGCGGGGGAAACTGTTCGTGGAGCATGCGCAGGATGTGTACGAAGGCCAGGTTATCGGCCTGCATGCGCGGGACAATGACCTCACCGTCAACCCCACCAAGGGCAAGCAGCTTACCAATGTGCGCGCCTCCGGCAAGGACGAATCACTGATCCTCACACCGCCGGTGCAGTTCAGCCTGGAACAGGCCCTGGAGTTCATCGAGGACGATGAACTGGTGGAAATCACCCCCGGCGCCATACGCATCCGCAAGAAATTCCTCAAGGAACATGAAAGGAAGAAGGCGCGCCGGGAAAACGTCTGATTCAGTCGCCGCTGTGCGCCTTTGGGCGCCAGCCCGACAGGGTCACAGGCAGGTGTGTGCAGCCTGTCCTGCAGCCAGTTTTTCAGCCCGCCGCCAAGGATCTTTAGCATCAGCCACAACAGGCCCACAAGCCTGGGAAGTAGCAGCAACATGGATTTCCAGGCGGGCTCGGATTTTTCATTGCCATCGGCGGCCTTGGGAAAGGCGATACACATGAACATTCAGTCCCTTTTCTGTGGAATGAGGCCAGCCTACCCCCGGTTCAGGCTTCATTGCCATGATAAATGTCAGCCCGCAGGTCCGGTGGCATCTGCAGGTAATAACCCTCCTCGGCCAGTTGCTTCAGCACCTTCTCCGCATTTGCCCGGGCCAACCGGCGTTCCGGATGCAGCTCCAGTTCCATCACCAGTGTGGCCGGCGCGCAGAAACGTGCCATGAGCAATTCAGGTACAGCGTCGAAATCATCTTCTTTTGCTAGTTAGTTCCCGTCTATAAATGCCAAGTCATTGAAATTCAATTGAAAAACCGAAAAAAGACGATGAGAAATCCGGTGCAGGATGGTACAATTATGATCTAAAGCATTGATACATAAGAA
>NZ_JBHNMF010000266.1:0-4608 GCF_048562965.1 Thiolapillus sp.
GCATTTCTTATAACGACTGCTTCGCAATGGCTATAAGAAATGCCCGATCAAAGATCGGGCGAAAATGTGCCTACTGACAGGAGTCACAGACTTCCACGGCATCGGGAAGCTTGAACCCTATATGGTTCACGGCCCCGGCCGTCTGGCCTGCTTTGCCTGCCCGCGGTTCGCTCACGGTTTTCTCCGCACCGGTCGCGCCCACTGAACGCAGGTAGTAGGTGCTTTTCAGCCCCCGTACCCACGCCAGTTTGTAGAGGTTGTCGAGCAGTTTCCCGGAGGGCTCCGCCATATACAGGTTGAGACTCTGGGCCTGGTCAATCCATTTCTGGCGGCGTGAAGCCGCTTCAACCAGCCACCGGGGATCGATTTCAAAAGCCGTTGCAAACAAGGCTTTCAGATCCTCGGGAACCCGCTCGATGTTGGCCAAACACCCGTCGTAATACTTCAGGTCGTTGACCATTACGTCGTCCCACAGGCCGCGTTCCTTCAGCACCTCCACCAGCTGGCGGTTGAGCACAGTAAACTCTCCTGACAGGTTCGATTTGACGAACAGGTTCTGATAGGCCGGCTCGATGGACTGGCTCACCCCACAAATATTGGAGATGGTTGCGGTCGGGGCGATGGCCATAACATTGCTGTTACGCATGCCCTGCGCCTTCACCTTCTCCCGCAGCGCATCCCAGTCCAGGATCGTGCTGGTGTCCAACTGCAGGTAGCCGCCACGTTCCTCGGCCAGAACCGCCAGGGAATCGATGGGCAGGATGCCCTGACTCCACAGGCTCCCCTCATAGGAGGGGTATCGTCCTTTCTCGGCAGCCAGGTCACTGCTGGCCTCAACGGCGAAGTAGCTCACCAGCTCCATGGAGCGGTCGGCAAACTCCACCGCTTCTTCCGAGGCATAGGGGATGCCCATCGCCTGGAGTGCATCCTGGAAGCCCATGATGCCCAGCCCCACCGGACGGTGTTGCAGGTTCGAGCGGCGAGCCTGGGGAACGCTGTAGTAATTGATGTCAATTACGTTGTCCATCGCCCGCATGGCCACGCGCACGGTGTCCCGCAACTTGTCCCGGTCGATTTCACCGTCTTTCAGGTGCGCCATCAGGTTGATGGACGCCAGGTTGCAGACGGCGATTTCATCCCGGCTGGTATGCAGGGTGATCTCGGTACACAGGTTACTGCTATGCACCGCACCCTGGTGCTGGTTGGTGTAGCGGACGTTGCAGGGGTCCTTGAACACGATCCAGGGATGGCCCGTCTCGAAGAGCATACCCAGCATCTTGCGCCACAGCTCCACGGCCGAAACCGTTTTGTGGAGCTTGATTTCCCCCGCCTTGGCCTTCTTCTCGTAGGCCGTGTAGGCTTCCTCGAAGGCCCGGCCAGACAGATCGTGCAGGTCCGGGGTTTCGTCGGGGGAGAACAGGGTCCACTCGCCTTCCTCGGCCACCCGCTTCATGAACAGGTCGGGAATCCAGTTGGCCGTGTTCATGTCATGGGTGCGGCGGCGCTCATCGCCCGTGTTCTTGCGCAGTTCCAGGAACTCCTCGATGTCGATGTGCCAGGTTTCCAGGTAGGCGCAGGCCGCACCGCGACGCCGCCCGCCTTGATTCACGGCTACCGCCGTGTCATTGGCCACCTTGAGGAAGGGCACTACGCCCTGGCTCTTGCCATTGGTTCCCTTGATGTGGGAGCCCAGGCCGCGCACCGGGGTCCAGTCGTTGCCCAGGCCGCCGGCGAACTTGGACAGCATGGCGTTGTCCTTGATGGCACTGAAAATGCCATCAAGGTCGTCTGGCACCGTGGTCAGGTAACAGCTCGAGAGCTGGGACCGCACGCACCCCGCATTGAACAGCGCGGGGGTGGACGTCATGCAGTCCCTCCCGGACAGTTTGTTATAAACCTGTCCGGCGATACTTTCCCTGTCCACTTCATTAAGGGACAGTCCCATGGCCACCCGCATGAACAGCGCCTGCGGAAGCTCGTAATGGGTGCCCTCTTCATCATGGATGAAGTAGCGGTCGTACAGGGTCTGCAGGCCCAGGTAGTCGAACTCAAGATCCCTGCCCGGGTCGAGCATGTCGGACAGGGTATCTACATCAAAGGCCTCCAGCTCGGGATTGAGAATACCCTGCTCGATGCCCCGGCGCAGATAGGCCCGGAAATACTCCGGATACCCGGTCTCCGGGGCCAAGCCCAGCAGGCCGCAGGCCTCGTGCCGGATTTTTTCCAGCAGCAGCCGCGCGGCCACTTTGGAGTAATCCGGATCTTTCTCGATGAGGCTCTTGGCTGCCATGGCCAGGGCCTCTTCGACCTTTTCCTGCTCGATGCCATCGAAGACATCGCGCTCGAAGCGGGCCATGATGGCCCCGGCGTCAGCCTCCAGACCGGCGGTGATAGCCTCCAGTCGCGCGCGGATCTGCCCGAAATCGAGCGGCTGCTTGTCGCCGTTGGCATCCACCATGTGCAGCGGTACCGTCTCCGGTGCCTGTTCCTGCCGACGCGCCTCGGCACGGGCTTCGCGGTACAGCACGTAGGCCCGCGCGTACTGGTGATGCCCCTCGCGCATCAGGGCAAGTTCCACCTGGTCCTGAATGTCTTCAATATGGACATTCTCCCGGTCCCGGCGCTTGAGCGTGTCGACCACCAGGGTGGTGATGCGCCGGGCAATCTCGTGAATGCGGCTGTTGTTGGCCGCGTCCACGGTGGTGCCGGGGGCTTTCAGGCCTTCGGCATCGAGGATGCAGTTCTTCACCGCATCCTCGATCTTGGTGGCATCAAATTCAACCACCTGGCCATTGCGCTTGATCGTTTTCATCTTTTATCTCCTATTTCCAGTTTGTTTCAGGCCATTCTCCCACTGGAACGTCGGGTGGAACGGCCGGTTTGAGTAACAGCAACCGGTGACGCTCCCCTGCCGAATCGTCGGTTTTGACGGGTAGCGTCACCAGATGCTGTGATTTTTGTTCGATACGGGATTAACTGACTCGGTAAAGCTTGTGATAACGGATACTTACGCGCCCAACACACAATCTTCCGACTCAGCCATTCACACCAATCGGTGACTTTGCCTAAGAGGCTCCATACCAACCAGGAACTCTCAATCACGTAGCATTTCCGAACATTCAGACGCTTACGATGTTTTGATTCACCCGTTGCTGTGAATTGAGTCACTTAATGCTGTAACTGACAAATCAGCCCCACTGGAGCGCCGAACCGGCCTGATAGTCAGTTACAGTGGTCTCGAAGAAATTCTTCTCCTTGCGCAGGTTGGCTTGTTCATCCAACCATGGCAGGGCGCACTGGGCGCCCGGGAAGGGTTCTTCGATCTCCAGCTGCCGGGCGCGGCGGTTGGCCACGAACCGGAACTGCTCCAGGTGATCTTCCTTGCAGTATCCCAGGATGGGGTCGCGCAGGATATAGCCCGCATAGGCCGCTTCCGCAGCCTCCGCCTGGTCCCACATCTCGCGCAGCTTTTTCGGATCGAGGGTCAGCCCCTCTTCAAGGCGAATCTGGTTGACCACCTTGATTCCGAAATTGGCGTGAAGCACTTCGTCACGCATGATGTACTGCAACTGCTCGGCGGTGCCCTTCATCAGGCCCCGGCGTTGCAGGGCAAAGATGGGGCTGAAACCGTTGTAGAACCAGCAGCCTTCGAAAACGCCAGCGAAAAACGTGTACGCCATGACGAAGGTTTCCAGCTCGTCCCGGTTGGTCAGATCAATGTCCGACCGCAGCACAGACTCGAGCCTCTGGTTGGTAATCCGGATCTTTTGGTGAATCTCCGGCACCACGCGGTAGCGGTTGTAAACCTCGAGCTGGTCCAGGCCCAAGGTTTCGATGCAGTGCTGATAAGTCCAGGTATGCACCGATTCTTCATAGACCTGGCGCGCCTGGTAGATCTGCAGCTCGGGGGCGGTCATCTTTTCCATCACCGCCAGGCCGATGTTGCGCATGGCCAGGATATCGCTCGTGGTGAGGTAGGCGAGCACGCTCTCATAGACGTGGCGCTCCTCCAGGGTGAGCTTGTGCTGGTAATCCTGCACATCCTGGGCCATGTTGATGTCCAGCGGCGTCCAGTGGTTCTTGTTGGCGTTGAGAAAGAATTCCCAGGCCCAAGGGTACTTGAACGGCGCCAGCTGGTTGATATCGGTCTGGCCATTGATGACCCGCTTATCCTCAGCGCTTACCGCTTCTGCGGCAGGCGCCGTGATGGCGGGCGGTTCCTCCGGCTCCAGGGAAGGGGCCGGTTTTGGGGGGGCTGACGTGGCCAGTCCCAGGGGGTTATCCCAATTGTTTAAGTGCATTTTGTGTCTCCTGTTTTGAAATTGACAAACGGGAGACACAGCACCCCCTATTGGGAAACTGTATCTCCCGCTGGGGGGGTGTGTGGCCGAAGAAGGTCGGCTACCTTATGTCAGCGAGGCTGACGAAAACCACACAACCGATTTTGCTCTGGCGCGCACGCGCATGCAGACCAAAACCTGCTGTCCTGGTATCGGATGATTACACCGCGAATGGTGTCGGAGGTGCCACGTAGAAGGCGCAGGCCTGATGCCTGGCGTCGTGGTGTTGGTGCGGTTGCACCCTCTGTCGCGTGAAGCGATCCCGGTA
>NZ_JBHNMF010000267.1:0-4606 GCF_048562965.1 Thiolapillus sp.
TTTGGGGACTGGGATGTCCCAAAATCTATCACGAGGCCGAAGACACGCTTGCCAAGGCGCACCAAGGGCGTTGCCGGTGGTACGTTCTGACATCAGCCCCCCCGTGGGTGACACCCGTCTGGTGGCCTCACTGCCGGGAGAGTTTGGCGTCAGTCCGCGCGGAGGCGCGGGCTATAGTATTCCGTTGGAACTGCCGCCGGGGCGCGGCGCACTCACACCACAACTGGGTTTGCAATATAACAGTCAGGCAGGTAACGGACTGTTGGGGGTGGGGTGGTCCTTGAGCGGTCTGTCGAATATTCATCGTTGCAACCGAACCCTTGCGCAGGATGGTTTTCCGGCCGGGGTGGAACTGAGCCGCGCTGATGCCCTGTGTCTGGATGGACGGCGTTTGCGCGTTGTCAGTGGAACAGAAGGGGAGGCGGGATCGGTTTATCGCCCTGAAGTTGACGATTACACCAAGGTGGAGATGCTGCAGGAGGGCTCCCTGACCTGGTTCAAAGTCTGGACCAAATCAGGTGAAATCATGGAATACGGGCGCACTCCTGATGCCAATATTAGCGTATCTGCCATGCTGGACGGGCGTCCCTACTATGGTTTGGCTTCCCTTCCCAGAAAAACCCGGCGTTGGGCATTGAACAAAGTGACCGATACGGTGGGTAACTATTACACCCTCAGTTATGTTAAAGCCGTTGCTGGCGCTACCCACCAGATCTCCCGGATCGACTACAGCGGCAATGTCGGTGCCCGTTATGCCCCCCATGCCTCGGTGCGCTTCAATTACCAAAGCCGACCGGACAAAACCTATGGCTATGTGGCGCAATCAAGGATCAGGAGCACTCATCGTCTGGCATCCGTTGCAGTCTATGAGGGCGCAGCCCATGTGCGCAGTTACTTCTTCGACTACCTGTCCACCGATTATGTCAACCCCAAGAGCCGTCTGGGGCAGATTCGTTTGTGTGTCGATACGGCGGCCACACAGTGCGTAGCACCCACCCTTGTCGAATGGTATTCCGCCGCAACGCCCAAGGTGGACAATGGTTTTGCGGCGGCGATAGTGAGTCATCGAAGTGCTTTCAGGGACAGTAAAAGTCGGGATGCGGCACAGGTGCTGGACTTCAATGGTGACGGGATTGCAGATCTGGTCTATCCGAACGATGATGGTGGCAGGCTCACGATTGATTTGTACGATGCCCACGGCAGTGTGTCAGCCAACCACCATTTTCTTTCTGCTGAACGCATACCTTTTGTGGAAGGGGGTCCCTGGCCTTATAGCCCCTTTATCCCCATGGATGCGGATGCGGATGGAAAAACCGATATTCTGGTGCCGATTACCGCCAGTGCGGACTACACCGACACCGATGGCGATACACGGCATGCCCGGAAAATAACCGGCTGGAGAAAATATGCTTATGACGCCGCCAACAATACATTGAGCGTCACCCGCCTCACCATTGCCGACACCGCCGGCAGTTGGGGGTGTGACCGGTTATGGGTCAGACAACATTGCGCCCCCCTTGTGTTGGATGCCAATGGTGATGGCCGTCAGGATCTGTTGTATCCCCGGATAACAGGCGCCGACAGCGGTTTTCTCTCCTTTTTGCCCTCTTTTAAATGGGAGTTGTTACTGCAGAACAGCACGGGGGGGTTCACCAATGTTGGCAGTACAGGGTTGCCCACGGGAGCACAGGAACTCCTCGTCATCGATATGAACGGCGATGGCCGGCAGGATTTGTTTTCCGTGAACAACTACCTTTACCTGTCTCAAGGAAGATCTTTTACACCCATATCACTGCATTGGGGGGGTCCGGCACACGACAGCAAATCCCTGGTCATCGATATCAATGGCGACGGCTATCAGGACATTGTCTGGTTTTACCGCGGGAGTGTCAAATATCGCCTGAACCAGGGGGGAACCCACACCGCTTCGGGCACCGGCAGTTTTGCAGGGAACCCGGTGAAGGCGTCACTGACGGAGGCAGGCAGTGGCGCTGTTTTCAGGTTGCTTACCGATCCTGCAGATCGGCACAATGATCCTCAATCCGCCAATCCCATTGACTGGGATAAAGACGGTGTGACCGACATCATACTTGCCCATAAGAAAGGAGGGGTCCGGCACTGGTGGGTATTGCTGACGCGATTTGACAGCCAGGGTAATCCACGCTTCGAAGCGATTGATACGGGCGCTGATGCCTCCGGCATCTACAGACATCATCCCCTGGTTGCGGATTTTAACGGGGATGGCCTGGCCGATTTGGTTGTAGGCCATCAATACAAATGGCAATTGCACAAACGCGCCCGAACCCGGGGGGATCTGGTACGGCGTATTACCGCTGGGCGCGGGCGCAGTAATGATCTTATAGAAATCGAATACGCTTCCCTTTCCCAGGGCATCCATACGGCCCGCTCCAATACGCCCAACAGCCCCCATGGCTGGCGGTATTTTCAGGCACCCATGAGCGTGGTCAGTCAGGTGAAGCAGGATGCAGGGCAGGGGGGTGTACACGAGAAACGGTACCGCTATGAAGGGGCGAGAACCCATACAGAAGGGCGGGGGTTCCAGGGTTTTTCCCGCCAGATCATTACCGATATGACAGCGGGCCTCATCGAATACCAGGATTATCTTCAGCAATTTCCCTATACCGGTAATCAGCTCCGCAAAATTGTCCGGCGCAGCGCGGACAGCCGACTGATTTCCCGCACCGACAATACCTGGAACAGCACGGCCTGGAACCGGTCCAAAGGGCGTATTGAGCAGCCCTATCTGAGCGTATCGGTTCAGAAACACTACGATCTGGCATCGGGCGTACAGCTCAGCAAGACCACCACCACACAATCCAATCGGGATCTTGCCGGGAATTTCCAAACTGTTGGGATCACAACAGTAGATAGCCTGAGCAACAGAACCCAGACCAAAACAACCCAGAGCCGCTATCAGAACAAGGCAACCCATTGGTTAATGGGACGCCTGCTGGGAAGCACTGTCACCCACTCGGGTTCGGCCTATGGCGCCGCCATCCGAATCCGCAAGAGCAGCTTCAGCTACAACATGCGCGCACCCGCCGGGCAGCGGCCCAACGGTTTGCTGCACTGCGAAACCATCGAACCCGATCATCGCGACAGCTCGTTGAGCACCTGTTACAGCTATGATGCCTTCGGTAATCAAAAGACCCAAACTATCAGTGGCAGCGGCATTATCAGCCGCACCACCACCACCGCCCATGATGCGGGCGGTCGCTTCCCCAGTATCACCACCAATGCGCTGGGCCAGCAGGAAACCTACCGCTACAACAGCCGCTATGGTTTCAGGACCCGGCTGACCGGCCCCAACGGCCTGACCACCACCTGGACGCCCGACGCCCTGGGGCGGTTACAGCGGGAAGACCGTGCCGATGGCACCCACACCCGGATCACCTATGAATGGGGTAATACCGATTGCCCAACCGGTACCGTGTACCGCATTCTCACCACCGCCACCGGTCAACCCGCCAGCTACCGGTGCTATGACAAAAAAGGCCGGGTCATTGGCGAAGCCATCCAAGGCTTTGACGGTCGCTACCGGCGTACTGACACCCAATACGACGTATTGGGCCGGGTGGCGCGGGTTTCACGGCCTTTCATCCTCAACCGGACCCCGGCGGGTTGGACCGTCACCACCTACGATATCCTCAACCGCCCCACAGAGGAAAACTCGCCAGTGACAGGTTCCACCGCCTTTGTCTATGGCACCTGGAATGATGGCAGCCATATTGGCCAGTCCATCCTCAGCACCAACGCGCTGGAACAGTCGACACTGACCCTGAGCAATGGTTTTGGGGAGAAAATTGCCGTGCGTGATGCCCTGAACAACTGGACGACCTTCGGGCACACCCCGACAGGCAATGTCGCCAGCATCACCGGTGTTGATGGCAGCCGCACGACGCTCACCTACAACCGCCGGGGAGAAAAAATCCAGCTTGACGATCCTGATCTGGGCACCTGGCGTTATGACTACAACGTCCTGGGGGAATTGATCAGCCAGACCGATGCCAAAAGCCAGGTACTGAAGATGCGCTATGACCGCCTGGGTCGCATGACACTTCGATACCTGAACGGGCAACAAAGTGCCACCCAGGAGACCTGGGGCTATGACGACACCATCAGCCACGGCAAAGCCTTGGGCAAACTCACCACCGAAACCGCCCCCGGCATTACCCGTCATCTGGATTATGACGGCCTCGGTCGCCCCTGGCGCACCCGTACCACCATTAGCGGCACAACCTACACCGCCAGCCAAAGCTACGACGGCTATGGCCGCCTGTCCACAAAAACCCTGCCCGGTGATGGCCTGACCCTCAACTACAGCTACAACAGCGCCAACCACCTGCAACAGGTGGCCGACGCCAGCCCCGGCGGTCTGATCTACTGGAAAGGTATTACCACCAATGCCGATGGACAGTTCACCCAGGAACAACGCAGCGGCATCACCGGTTACCACACCTACAACGCGGCCACCGGGCGTCTCAGCAGCATTGTCACTGCCAGTGTGCAAAATCTGCACTATACCTTCGACAGTCTGGGCAACCTGACTCAACGCAAGGATCTTCTTCAGAACAAAACCGAAAAC
>NZ_JBHNMF010000268.1:0-4569 GCF_048562965.1 Thiolapillus sp.
AACCCTGCGCGGGAAGTCAGCAAATCGTTTGTGGTATCGAGTTTGCAGGTTAGAATAGTCATAAGCCTTGAGCTGTTGCACCCATTGGGTGATGGTCTGTTTTGTCACTAACCATTATACATCCAAGGCTTTTTCCGTCTTAGCGCTTTCTATCTGGGGATTGGGGGAATGTGCCCCTCGTACTGGCCGGTGGTAGCGCCCCGAGGGCGACCAGACAACACATATTCTGACTCAGAGGACCCCCATGACTGCACTGGTTATAGTGGAATCACCCAATAAGGTCAAAAAAATACAGAAATACTTGGGAAACGGTTATGTGGTGGCCGCTTCCGTAGGACACTTCAGGGATTTGCCGCAAAAGGAAATGGGCGTGGCGCCACCGCGTTTCATTCCCAAGTATGTCATCACCAACAAGCGTGTGGTGAGCAACCTGCAGCAGAAGGCGAAAAATGCAGAGATGGTGTATCTGGCCACCGACCCGGACCGTGAAGGCGAGGCCATAGCCTATCATCTGCGTGAAGCGCTGCGCCTGAAGAATTATCGACGCATCGCGTTTCACGAAATCACCGAGAAAGCGGTTAAGGCCTCCTTGGCCGAGGCCGGGGATATCGACATGGGGCTGGTGGCCGCTCAGGAGGGGCGGCGGGTCATGGATCGCCTGGTGGGATACCGGGTGTCCGGGCCGTTGTCCGACAGGCTGCAACAAAGGGCGTCTGCGGGCCGGGTACAGACACCTGCGCTGCGCCTGGTGGTGGACCGGGAAAATGAGATACGGGCTTTCGTTCCCACTGACTATTTTGAGGTGGTGGCGACGTTTGATGCGGAAACAGGAAGATGGGAAGCGAAGTGGGACAGCAAACCCTATCTCAAGGCGGGGCAAGACTATTTTCAGGATGAAGCGTTTGCAAACAGTGTGGCCACACTGCGCGAGTTCACGGTGCAGGACATCAGCACCAAGCCGGTGACCCGCAAGCCGCCGCCCCCATTCATTTCCTCCACGCTTATCCAGGCCGCCTCCAGCCAATTGAAAATTAAGCCCAAGAAAGCGATGCAGCTGGCCCAGGAACTCTTCGAGGCGGCGCTGATAACCTACCACCGGACCGACACCCCCAACCTGTCAGATGAGGCTGTCGGTATGGTCTGGGACTGGCTCAGGCAGAACGGGAAGGACAACTATATCCCGCCTGCCGCGAACAAATGGAAGGCCAAGGGCGGGGCACAGGAAGCGCATGAAGCGATACGCCCCACGGACTTTTCCAATCGTGAGGCCAACAATGTCAGTAGTGATGCCGCCAGGCTCTACGATTTGATCTGGCGGCGAGCAGTTGCCTCTCAAATGAAACCCGCCTGTTTCGATGAAACCAGTATTCACCTGCGCAGCACACAGACCACAAACGACGGGCGGCAACAGGATTTCCATGCGAAAGGGCGCGTGATGACCTTTAATGGTTGGATGGCATTGGGAGCGGACAACAAGCAGTCGCAACAACTGCCGTCATTGTCCAGCGGTGCGGTCATCACCTCATCGGATACGGTGGTGAAGGCCAAACGGACTCAGCCCCCCAAGCGTTATACAGAGGCCACGCTGGTCAAGAAACTCGAAGACAGTGAAATCGGCCGCCCCTCTACTTATGCTTCCATCATGGAAACGCTGACCAGCCGCCATTATGTGCGGGAGCACAAGGAGGGGAAAGGGAAACAGGTATATCTGGCCCCCACACCACTGGGGGAGAAGATCATAGCCGCCCTGGCAGGTGGCTTTTCCTTTGCAGACTATGAGTTCACGCGCCAGGTAGAGGCGCACCTGGACAAAATAGCGGCGGGAGAGGAACGATATATTGATGTGGTAACCCGTATCAATGACACCCTAGACAACGAATTGGGAAAAATGCCGACCCCTGAAGGAGTGGAGCAACACGAGTGCCCGGAATGTGGCAAGCACCTGCGCCTGCGCAATGGGAAGCGTGGCGCCTTCTGGGGCTGCACCGGCTACCCGGATTGCAAATACACCGCGCCGGATGACGGCGGCAAGCCGGGGCAGCGCGCCCCGGAACCCAAGCCCGCATCTGATAAAACCTACGATTGCCCGGTATGCAGCAAGCCCCTGCGCCTGCGCAATGGGCAGCGTGGCGCCTTCTGGGGCTGCACCGGCTACCCGGATTGCAATTACCTGGTTGATGACAACCAGGGCGTACCGGCGTTGCCCGACAAGATATACCCCTGTCCGGAATGTAGCAAACCCATGCGCCGCATAAATGGGCGCAAGGGGCCGTTCTGGTCCTGTAGTGGCTATCCGGCGTGCCGTCACGCTGTAAACGACCTCAACGGGGCGCCAGAGGGCATTGTGGCAGCGCAGGTAAAAAACCAACAGAAAACCGCATAGACATGAAACGCTTGATTAACCACCTTGTTATCTGGCTGGCTAACGCTTTTTTTGGTCCATCAAGATACAGGGTTATGTTCACATATCAAAGACAAAACGGGCGCAGCAGTTTTCTATTTCATCAAGACTGTTGGGGTGATTGACCGTTGGTTGATTGACCAGCATCGAGAGATAAAGCGCGAGCTAGGCCCGATTTGGAATATGAAAAAGTATTCGACGATACCTACAAAACGGCACGCTTGATGTAGAACCAACTGCATATCTGGGGCGATGGAAAGACAGATAACAAGGTGGATAACGGAGGACACATGAGCAAGGTGCATCACCTGGAACACCGGAAACAGAACCATACCGATGAAGTATTGTCGTTTTGGCGGGATTACCCTTATTTAGACACCCCCTGACAACAGAGGAGGTCCGAGCATACCAGGAAGAGGGATTGATCGACGACGATGAGGTGCGCTTGGCATGGGTGAGACAAACGCATTACCCCGTATCTGCCAAACAGTTTCGCCGGGGCATGATAGACTCGTCGCCCAGGGTGCGGGCGGCCTGGGCGGGCCGCACCCTGGAAGTTGCGGGGAACCCTGAAAGGGAAAAAGGCCGTCACCGCACGCGGACAAAGCAAGCTCTTCTTGCTGCAGTATGCCTTGCCCTGGGAGGGGGGGGTGGCGTGGTTGGCGGCCGGAGCATCACCGCTGCCACAGGACAATGGTGATCGCCCATTAAAGGCGAACGTGCCCCCATCGAATCTGCCGCGCCCTATGATGCCCCCTGTATCCGTGGTGCCGGTACCGCCCCCCGCTTACACGCTTAACCGTGGCGAATTCGACAACTCACAATACATTTACTCATCGCCGTACTACAGTCGTCCCTATAGCCTGCCGGAGGCACCAGACATGGGTATGGAGACAATGCGGCATTCCTATTGGAGATCACGATAATGTGGTTTAGAAACATCATATTGTATCGGTATGACGAACCCTTCTACGAAAATGAAGTCACCCTGGCGCAAGCACTTATGGAAAAACAAAGCCGCCCCCTGAGCAACCTGGCCATGGAGTCCTGGGGCTGGGAGCCGCCATTGGGTGATGGCGGTGAGCTGGTACACGTAGCAAACGGGCGCATCATGGTATGCGCCATGAAGAAAGAAAAGGTCTTGCCACCCGCCGTGGTGAAAGAAGTGCTGCAAGAACGCATCACAGAGCGCGAGAACAGGGACGGGAGGAAAATCAAGAACAAAGAGAAGGCGGAACTGCGGGACAACATCATCGCAGAAATGTTGCCCAAGGCATTTACCAAGAGCAGCCTGCATTACGCCTATATCGACCCCATCAATCACTGGGTGGTGGTCGATGCAAGCTCCCCCTCCACTGCGGAAACCCTGCTGTCGCTGCTAAGGGACTCCCTGGGCAGCCTGCCGGCGGTTCCAGCAGAAATAAGGGACGAGCCGCGTCTGTTGATGACGCGGTGGCTGAGGCAACAAGGCGAGATGCCCAATGGGCTGACAATCGGATATGAATGTGAACTGCGCGATGAAGAAGGGGGCATTATTCGCGCAAAGAATGAAGATCTGAACGCAGAGGAAATCCAGACCCTGCTCGATACCGGAAAGCAAGTAACAGCGCTTTCCCTTGAATATGATGACCGGATGGAATTTGTGCTCAATGATAAAGGGCACCTGAAGCGCCTGAAATTCCATGATGCGGTACTTGAAGAAACCGCAGAGACGGAGGCAGATACCCCTGCAGAGCAATTCGATGCAGACTTTGCGCTGATGACAGCGGAATTGTCGCGTTTATTTGAAGTGCTGTACGGAGAAGACCAATGAAAACGGAAACCCTGGACGCGCTGCAAGCTGTCGCAGATCTGCTGGGGAATGAGGTAACGGTAGCCAGCATTCCTGGACGGGAAACCGTACGCATAGTGGGCAATCGGCTGTTGGAATTGTCTGCTGTCCCCGACAAAGCCGAGGGGTGGCGCGGGGCTTTTCAGATGATGCGGCGCACGGGCATCATTAACGCGGAACAGCAGCAAATACTAGACGATGCCTATCAGCGTGGCGCCCCCCTGCGCAAAGAGGTAGAACAGTGGATGCGGGCCAACGGGCGCGCCGCTGTTGTGGATTCTTTCGACTGGAACAATCGCCAGGCACAGGTATGGGGGTTCCAGTATTACATGGAGAA
>NZ_JBHNMF010000269.1:0-4562 GCF_048562965.1 Thiolapillus sp.
TATGCCCCTCCACAAGAATGCGGTGCGGTTTGATCTTGATTGCGTCAATGGTTTCCCGCATCTCCCGCAAGGTGTCTTGAGTCAGTGAAGCGCTGCCTAAATCAAAATGAAAGGTGGCATGACGCAGCAGCTTGCCGGAGACGGGGCGGTTGGAGTGGTCGAACGCATTGCTGCCGGATGGTTTGGAATCAGCATCTTCCCACACCACTTCCACGGTAATGTGTGTCACGGGCTGCGCTTTTCCGATGGCAAACTGCTCTTTGCGCACAAATTGCGCAACGTCGCTTCGGCTGGGATCTTTCACATAGGTGAACTCCGCCTGGCGTGCAATCCAGTCATCTTTCTTATGTGGCGGTTTTGATGGCTTGGAAATAACCGGGGGGGCATCCTTGGAAAAGAAAGAGCACCCGGGCAAAACCACCGCCATGGCCAATACTGTCGCCAGGACAACCCGCTTTTTCATCAGTGGTAAACCTCAGTTGTTGTCGGTGTTGGGTGAAGAAAACGGTCTACGTCATCCACACAGACAGATAACGCCAAAGTAACCAGGGCTGCTACAAGCATCAGTTTGGGCATGCTGTTCTCCGTTGCTTTAGCCGGTTTACCACAAGGAACCCTGCCAATACGAACAGCATCCCCCAAACGATGTTCCGTGTCGTTCGGAATATAGGTAGCGCCGACTGTTTGACATAGGAAAAAGCGACCGGGCCGTATCCTGCGTTCATTGAAAGCGCGGCCGGCTTTTCTTTCGCATCGCTACCGAAATCACTGGGCCACAATCCCAGGGTCAGCGCAGACATCACACCGGTTGCCACCGGATGAACCACTTGCCATGAGGAAATAATGCGGTCGTCGTTGGGCGCAGGGGCATCCTTGGCGGACGCCACAACGGGTAACGACAACAGCAAAATCAAAATGACACGCATTGGCCAGAGCTCATATACCTGGAGTTGCGGAAGATTCTAGCCGGGCGTCAACGCCATGAATAAAACCTAAACGTCGAAAAAAGGCGTTTTGGGGTGTTTTTTCCAAAGGAGCCCACCGCCCCGCCAAAATACTGGCCGGTTCTTGCACGGCAGACATCGGGAGTGTTTACCGATGGACGGGGTGGCGGACCAATGCGTACAGCCACCCCGCCCTCTGAGGACGATGGGTCTCGACACGCAATCCGAACCTTTCGCCGCACCAATGGGCAAAGATTTTCCTCTATCCCGAATCGTTCTGGATATGCGCCAACAAAAGTGATAATTTCGGAGTTTATCCCGTCACGAATGAATTAAAATCAGAAATAGGGGTCAACTTGGATAAGGCCACAAGATGTTGTGGCGGAGATGAATGAAAGGAGAACAACGATGTTTTTGCTATTTATTTTTTTTGGTGCGCTGCTGGTACTGATTTTGATGGCCATGAACGAGAACGGCCAACTCCATAATCCGCCAGCAGAGGAACTGGCGAAGTACGAGGCCATCAAGGCGGAAGAAGACCGGCGGAGAATGGAGTTGGATGGTAGAAACCGGCGTTATGAAGACGACCCTTTCTTTGACCCGCTCGTTTATTTTGGGTATTACCCTTCAGGGACTGAAATAGAAGCTGGTATTATGAAAATGGACTGGGACGACTGATTCCCCCCAATATAACTGAGCCATGCCGCAGTCATTCACGGAGGGTCATTCGCTGCGCGCTCGATCAAAATAACCAGGGATCGGTCTTTTCCCAGGCCGGCCGGATTAACCAAGCTGTTGTTTTGTCGGGATGAGAGGGGCGGCAGGTCGATGCCTTTCTCCGCCAGTTTCTCCAGTTCCGGATTGTTACCCGGAAGCCCCGGGGCGCCACTCTGTTCAGTTGCCACCAACCGGGCCGCGTCCCAGCCATGAAGAGCATGCTTATACTCTGCCATTGAGGCATATTCCTGCGGGACGGGTTTGTTCTGGCGCAAGACCTCATCGAGTTCGGCATATGCTCTTCCCTTCAGGTTCGTTTCCAGCCCCGCCATACGCGCTTGCACATAGCGTTGCTTGGCGGGGTCAGATAAGCCCAACACATCGGCTTCCTTGTTGAAAACGAAGCGCATGGTCTTGTCAGGATCCGGTATCCCGTTTGTGTAAAGGGCGGCACCGCCCCGGTTTCGGGTCAGGTTGTTTAGCGCATCAGTGGCCATTATTCCATGGACCGTTGCATTGGGGACGCCTAGAGGGTCCTGTTTTTCCGGATCGAGTTCATCCGTTAGCAGCTTGGTAGCAGCTTCTCGTAAATCAGAAGCATTAGTAGATGCGCTCATGGCTTTCAGGCTATTGAATACGTTATCTGTACGCTGCGCCGTATTGATGAAGCCGTTGTCGTCTATAGCATTCTGGCGAATGTCGATTTTTCTTTTTGCCTTTTCCCCCACCTTGGAGTTGTCGAAGTGTTTTTTTGCTTCCGTCTTTCCACCCTTGGCGCGTTGCTTTGCCATGCTCACGCCCTTGTTGTGCATGGCACTGGGTGTTGGGGTGTTCACAAGCTTGTCATTGTAGGCCTGGGACGCAGCGTCAAACAAACCGCCTTCGCCTTTCGTATCCAGGATATCCTGCACCGGATGGCTGTCTGGGTGGCCGATGCCGCCCGACAGGTCATCGATTTGCTGGTTGGCCCGGGTGATGGCCGAGGTATCGGAGGATAGTCCAAGGTAGTCCTTGGCCATATCCAGTTTGAGTGAGGAATACTTCGAACTTGCTCGAGCAGTGGGCATGGCGGTGTCTTGATAGGCTACCCAATTACTGATGGCGTCCAGTTGTTCCGGTGTCATGGTGCGGTGGTATCCCATCTTATGCAATTGCTGACGCGTATCATCCAGCCGCTGGGCAAACTGTACTTTCGTATTCTGAGCGAGATTCTGCGCCGATGGGCCGGAACCGAAGTAACCTTTGTCCCGCATATTGTCCACGAACTGGTTGAACCGGTCCTGGTTCCACGAAGCAGAAGGACCGCTATCGCCGGCCTGCCAGCGGTTCGCCAGCACTTCGGCAATGGAGCCGCCGCTGGCACGAGTCGCGGACTGAACTTGCTGAGCGGTTTCCGTGATAGATTGTTGTTCGGCCAGAGCTTCCTCGTACTGCTGCTGATATTGCTCGGTCTCCTGGGCCATTTGTTGGAACTGCGCCGTATCCGACTCGATGGCCTGACGAAGAAGCGCGCCAACATCGGATTCAGTCAGCCGCCCTTCCTTCAGGTTCTGCTGATTGACCTTGTGCCCCTCCTCCGCGCCTTCCAGCAGTTTGTTGGCGATTTTGCCCGTGGCGCCGGCGCTGGCCTCCACACCGAGAACGGAAGCGATGGAACCCAGGGCCTTCTGAAGTTCTTTTTCAGCATCCTTGCTGGAGAATTTGCCATTTAGAGAACCTCCCAACTTAGCCCCCAACCGCGCCATCACCTCATAGGCCTGTTCATTGGTGAGCTTCTTGTCATACCCCAAATCCTTGGCCACGGTTGCTGCCAAACTGTCGGCAAAGCTACCCTGGGTGGTTGTCTGGCTCTGCCCCGTAATATTCGAGCCGACCTGATTGATAGCGGCCTCCGTTCTTTGAGCGAGCCTCTGCCGTGAAGCCGTCACGGCAGAGCGGGCGGTCTTTGCGCGTTGTTTTGCACCGCTAACAGCACTAGATGCCTCTTTGGTAAAATTAACGTTTCCCGCTAAGCCCTTTAAGTAGGCGTTGGGGTCGGCCACTGAGGAACCACGAGTATATTTGCTGCCAGGGCCAACCTGCATCCAAGCATTGCTGACCTTTTTGCCCCCATATGTGGAGAGCGGCTCCACCTTACGCAACTTGGGCGACGCCGAAGATGCATCGGTCTTGCTGGTGGCCGATTTACCCGCAGCCCCGGCAATATTGGTCATGGCGTAAGCGCCGCCGCCGAGGATGGCAAGGGTAATCATTGGTGTGGCCGCCAGGATTTCTGACGAAATCATGAGCTTTGTGGACACGATATCGTAGAAATGAATCGGGTTGAAAGCGCCGTGCTGCCAGCTCCAGAAGAAGTTCTTAAATGCGGCTTTGGTTTGCTCCATGGTGATGTAGTTGATCAATATGGCCGCGGGCATCCAGGACTGGATCCAGAATCCAAACAGCGCATATTTCAGAATAATCGATATACCGGCAATCCCGGTGGCGACCGCAACCACGATAACGATGGGCGCCAGGCCATAGAACAGGTAGGTGAGAATGTTCATCAAGGGGATCATGATCTTCTGAAAGATCGACGCCTGCATGGCGGAATCCACCTTGGCAGCTTCACTTGCCTCGGTAATGGATGTCACGCACTCCTGGAATGCTGTTTCATCCGCGGCACTCCCGCACCCCATCGCGCCGAGCGCCCACTGATTGAACAGCAAATCGGTCATGAAGTTGCGTGCCTGTAGCTGGCTCATCCCGGTACCTTCCTGAACCGCTTGCACCACATCCTGCTGAAAAACGTACCTTGGCTGTGCCATGGATGAGTAGGCGGTGCCGGTAGGCGCGGCAATGGCGGCGTTGAGATCGACACTTGCCTGGCCGTCAAGACCCTGCATATAGTTGGTCAATTCC
>NZ_JBHNMF010000270.1:0-4517 GCF_048562965.1 Thiolapillus sp.
CCCATGGCTGTTGATCCATTCGATGTGTTGGGTCAATAGCATAGACTCGGCGTACTATGATGTCAAGCCTCTACAGACATGAAAAAGCGATTGTAGATCCATCAAGGCAGGCTTGTACTCAGTCTTAGGGGTGAGTAGTTACCCTCAAATTTCATTGCGATTCTGGCGTTCCTGCCCCTGCCCTTTGCCGGCTATTACCTGATGGCGGAGATCTATTCCTATTCCCAGCAGATGGGCATCACAGCCATGGGCGGCATACTGGCCTGGCTGTTCATCGTGCAGGCGGTATTGATCGGTACCATCCTGCTGGCAGGTAATTTTTATCTGTGGTCAGGCATGTCGCGCACCGAAGGATCGGAGCGCTACAAGGGACTGATCAAGGTAATCGCCTTTGTTTTGGTGGTGAGCTTCCTGATCTGGGTAACACCCCACACCCTGATACTTTCTGCTTCGGAAATTTCCCTTCTGGGCGGAAGCCACCACCACATTCTTGGACCTCTTGGCATCATGCCTGCCAAGAACATTGCAGTAAACCTGATGCTCATCGCCACGTTCCTGTCGTTCCAGCTGTATCGCCGTTCCGACAAGGTGGCTACTGTACGTTGGGCTCCTCTGGGCAATGCCCTGCTCATCGGTGTGTATGTGGCAGCCGTGGTCAATATCATTTTCCTGGGCGTCTACTATGGTTACTTCACCAACACTGTTTACAAGGTGGGTTCTTCCGTGGCACAGGTGAGCACCACGCTGATCGTCATCGTTGCGGGTCTGGTTATCGATACCCTGATGTTCAGAAATGCAAAGCGCCTGCCTTCCCATTGGGGGCGTATTCCCGACCGTGCGCAGTATGCCCTGTTCGCGCTCCCTATTGCCTTTACCTGGCTGATGGCGCTCATGGGATATGTGCGTTCCTCGGTGAAGACACACTGGCATGTGTACACGGTGATGAAGGACAACTCCCCGGATAACTTCATCCCCACCATCGGTTACGCGGGCAACATGATTACTTTGGTCACCGTACTGTTCCTGCTGTGCGTGCTGTTCATGTTCTGGGTGGCCAACCTCAGCGGCAGCAGGCAGGCCAAACCTGACGCCACGGCCGGGGGTGAGGCATGAAGGTGCTTTTCAAGACGCTGGGGTTCAGCCTGGGGCTGACGCTGCTGTTCACGCTGGTGACCTACCTTCTGCCCCAGGTGAAAGGTGAGGCGCCGGTGGAAAAAAAGGTGGATCTGAGTTCCCTGACCATGGAAGACTTCATCGCCCTGGGTGACGATATCTTTCACAACAAGGGCACCTGTACCCTCTGCCACAAGCCTGCCCCCCTGGGAAGGGCGCCGGACATCGAAGGCGATGACATGGTGGCCGAGTCGGCCAAGCGCCTCGCCGATCCGCGCTACAAGGGGGACGCGAAGGATGCTGAAGGCTATCTGCGTGAATCCATGCTCCATCCCAGCAAATATGTGGTTGCCGGTTGGGGCAAGAAGGGTAGCAATGATTCCGAATCTCCCATGCCCCCTGTCGACAAGCCGCCCATACAGCTGTCGGCGATGGAAATAGACGCGGTCATCGCCTGGCTGGAGGCCAAGGATGGCAATGAAGTGACGGTTGCATTGCCTACGGCAGCAGCTGCAGCCGAGGTGGGTGCCGGTGGCGCTGGCGGAGATGCGGGCAAGGCGCCTGCACCGGCAGCAACGGCTGAAGAAGCGCTGGCCAAGTTTGCCTGTGTTTCCTGTCATTCACTGGACAGCAAGGACACACTGGTCGGGCCCGGCCTGGTGGATGTGGGCTCACGCCTGACTCCGGAACAGATTCGCCAGAGCATTCTGGATCCCGGTGCGGTGATCGCAGAGGGTTTTCCTCCGGCCATGCCAACCGACTTTGGCGCAAAAATGACAGTCAATGAGCTGGAAATGATTGTGAAGTATCTGGCGGAGAAGAAAGGATGAAAGGTTTCCGGATTACTGCATTCTGGCAGGCGCTGATCGCCGCGGTACTGGCCTATCTGGTTTTCGACAACGCTTTCCCGCCGGTGCTGCCCAAGACCCTGATGATCCAGTACATGATCATCACCATCATCGGTATTCTGCTGTATTTCGCATTCGATGACAGGAAATGGGAAGAGTTCAAAGCCCCTATCCTGTCCACCCTGAAAGATGACAACAAGGCGCCTCTGCGCTGGTTTTTCCTTATCGCCATTCCCCTGCTGGCAGCCTGGGTGGTCTATGGTGCGGTGAAGCCGTCTTACGAGGCACCGGTGGAATTGCGCCAGGTGCATCCCGCACCACCGGCCAGTCTCAAGGTGTATAACAAGACCTTTGATCTGGCGACTCTTGAAAACCCGGTTCGCAACGACATCCTTGAGACGCTGGCGAAAGACAGGGACGCCGGGTGGGGCAAGTACAGGGAATCTGTGGCCGCAGGCCGTGACATCTATTATCAGAACTGCTTCTATTGCCACGGTGATCTGCTGGATGGCAAAGGGCACTATGCCCATGGCTTCAGTCCGCAGCCGATCAATTTTCAGGATCCCACAATCATTCCCCAGTTGCAGGAAGCTTTCCTGTTCTGGCGTATCACCACCGGTGGTCCTGGCCTGCCCGTGGAAGGTACTCCCTGGAATTCGGCCATGCCTGTCTGGCATGAGATGCTGGCGGAAAACGATGTCTGGAACGTGATCAATTTCATCTTCGATTACAACGGGCAGGTGCCCCGGATCTGGGATCCGGAAGTATCCAAAACCGTTTCGGGCATGAAGGACGAGGTGCTGGCACGCCGCAAGAACATCATGGGCAGGGATCTGTACAGGTTCCGCTGTGAAGTCTGTCATGGTGAGCAGGGTGCAGGTGATGGTGTGGCGGCTGATTTCATGTATCCGCGGCCCAGGGATTTCAGTCTGGCCCTGTTCAAGTACAAGACTTCTCCCGGCACGGAATTGCCACGGGATGAGGATCTGTTCAATACCATAAAAATGGGGCTGCCCGGAACCGCCATGCCCGGCTGGGGGCTGCAGGGGCGCGCCCTGCTGAGCGATGAACAGATTCGTAGCCTGATACCCGTGATCAAGGGTTTTGATATCACCCAGGCCTGGCCGCCGGAGGATGCTGATGAAGATGCTTTCGATGATGACGGTTTCTATACAAAAACGGATTTCCGTGTCATCAAGGATGTGGAGCCACTGAACGGGCAGATCGCCTATTCCGAAGAACCCATCGAAAAGGGCAAGGCGGCTTTCCGTAAATCCTGCTCCGAGTGTCACGGTATGGATGGCCGGGGAAATATCCGCTCGGGCAAGAAACTGGAAGACGACTGGGGCAATCGCATCTGGCCGCGGGACCTGACCAAACCCTGGACCTGGCGTGCCACTCAATCTCTGGATACCACCGAGAAAGAGCGCGATGAAACCGTCAAGGCCATCTACACCCGTCTGTCCATCGGCATTCCAGGTACGCCCATGCCTGCCCACCGGGCAGTGGAAGAGGGCAACCAGGATCCTGTGATCTTGGAAGATCGCTGGCATATTGCCAATTATGTCTACACAGCCTGCGGGAAACCACCGTGCAACCCCAGGATGGACCGGTGGTCAGCAGCAGGAAACTGGAAGCCGAACTGCCGGCAAGTGTGGATGACGAGCGCTGGAAAGAGGCGCCGGCGGTAACGTTGCACCTGGTGCCCAATGTCATCAAGGAAGACCGGCTGTTCACGCCCCTGAATGATGCGGTCACGGTGCGCACACTGTACAACGACAAAGAGATCGCCTTTCTGCTGGAAGTCGATGACCGTACCAAGAGCATACCGGGCGACAAGTATTTCAGCGAGCTGCAGGACGAGAACCTGGAGATGCACCCGGATGCCTTTGCCATCCAGTTCCCCCATGAGGACGCCTACATGTCCGCCCCCATGGTGAAGAAGCCCCTTTATCGTCATGGCGATGCCAAGAACAAAACTACGATCTGGTACTGGAACGCAGGCAGTATCGAACCCAGGCGTGATCCCGTTGCCATGCTGTTCGACGGCTCCGGCCCGGACAGGCAACTCGAACCCAGAGAGAAAGACAGCAGCCTGAGTGCTGATGGTGCGTGGAAGGAAGGTCGCTGGAAAGTGCTGATGAAGCGCCCGAGGTTTACCTCGGATGGCGATGTGCTGTTCGAGGAAGGACAGTTCATTCCTGTGTCTTTCGCCAACTGGGATGGCAGCAATGGTGAGTCAGGTTCCAAACACACTCTGACTACCTGGTACTGGCTGATACTGCCACCGGAGATGGATGCATTCAGGGTGTACGGCATACCTGCCGGCATTGCTTTCCTGGTGTTCCTGGCAGGTCTGTTGCTGGTAAGATTCCAGCGAAAGCGTCAGACAAAGGTCTAGGCCATTTAGTTTAGCGTAGAAACCCACGTCCTTAGGACGTGGTCATGAGTGATAGGCTCAGCCTGTCACGACTGATACGGCCCATGTTACAACCCGAAACTGAGTTGTCCCCACAACTGAATTTCGGAGAAATAACAATGAGCCGTTTTGAAAAG
>NZ_JBHNMF010000271.1:0-4508 GCF_048562965.1 Thiolapillus sp.
GTAAAGAGCAACGTATCAATCGACTGGGCACACCGGGAATCAGCGCGCGCACGCATGCGGGTGCTCGTTAAACGTATCCTGCGAAAATACGGCTATCCGCCAGATTTACAAGAAGCTGCGGTACAGACTGTCCTTCAGCAGGCTGAGGTGCTTTCGGAGATGTGGGCCGCATGAAGATAAGCCGTCTAATAATCGAAAACTTCAGAGGTATCAAAACGGCAGAACTATTTTTCCCGGACCACGTAGTTCTCATAGGCGACAACAATACCGGCAAATCAACTATCCTTGAAGCGATTAACCTTGTACTCGGGCCTGATCGTTTGAACCGACGTCCGCCGATTGATGAGCATGACTTCTATGTTGGTCGATATTTTGAAGACAGTGCAACTGGGGAACCAGCAGAAGAGCAGCCAGTAGAGCCCGATGAAGCCATTGCAGCCGAAGCGGTTGTAGAAGAGGCTCCAGCTTCCGAACCTGTAGAGGCGTCTGTACCTGAGGCCCAAGAAAGTAATGAGCCGGAGATCGTTCAGATCAGGATCGAAGCGACCATCACAGACTTGTCGGACGAACAGAAGGCACACTTTCGAGATTACATCGAGTGGTGGAATACGCAGGACAATGTATTCTATATAGCCCCGAAAGTGGAAGGTGTTGATGATGATGCGATTGTTGAAGCCTTACGTGTAACGTTCATCGGTGAGTATGAGTTCAATGAGGATGATTTCATCGGCAATACCTATTTTTCGCGCAGTCTGGAGGAAGGAGGAGCCCCCCAGTTTTTTGGGCGGCGCGACAAGCAGTTCTGTGGTTTCCTGTATCTGAGGAGCCTGCGTACAGGCAGCCGTGCTCTAAGTCTAGAACATGGCAGCCTTCTGGATATCATTTTGCGCCTAAAAGAAATCAGGCCCCAGATGTGGGAATCCACTATCAGCGGCTTGGCGTCATTCGATGTCGCCAGCGCACCGGAACTCGGGATTACCGGTGTCTTGCAAAGCATCAACACCGCGCTTAAAAAATATGTCCCAAAGGAATGGGGGGTCGAACCTCATTTGCGCGTGTCGGCCCTGACGCGTGAACATCTCAGAAAGGTTATTACAGCTTTTGTTGCGACAGGAGAAGGCCCTCACGCCGCACCGTACTACCGGCAAGGCACAGGTACGATCAACATGCTGGTGTTGGCAATGCTATCCCAGATTGCCGAAGACAAGCAAAACGTTATCTTCGCCATGGAGGAGCCGGAAACTGCGATTCCACCCTATGCTCAGAAGCGGATCGTACACGAGATCCGGAACCTGTCAGCACAGTCACTGTTTACTTCGCACTCGCCCTATGTTCTGGAAGAGTTCGGTCTCGATGAGACGCTTGTCTTGTCGCGCTCCGGCGATGGTGTGCTGATACAGGCAGTGGTAAGTCTGCCCGAAAGCGTGAAACAAAAGCGATATAGGCAGGAGTTCCGCACACGATTCTGTGAAGGATTGCTTGCGCGCCGCATCTTGCTGGCTGAAGGGGCAACCGAAGCCACAGCTTTTCCAGCCGTAGCCCGTCGCCTCGCAGAACTCGATCCTGCAAAATACAATTCACTGGAAGTACTTGGTATATGCACAATCGATGCAGGAACCGAATCCCAACTCGCAGACCTGGGTGGGTTATATCGGGGATTGGGAAAAACTGTTTATGCCGTATGCGACAGCCAGACGGCGGCGAATGAAGCAGCGATCAGGACTCAGGTCGATGAGCTCTTCATGCATAACGAGAAGGGTATCGAAGACCTCGTCTTAAATAATACGACGGCTGCTGCTCTAGAACGTTTTGCAGATATTCTGGCGTGGCCACCGCATCTCGCGGCTAAATATCCTTATCCAAAAGTAGATATCGTGAATGCCGTTGGTGAGTATCTTGGTTGGGCTAAGGGTAACTGGGGACTCGCGGAATTTCTGGCGCAATGTAATGAAGATGAAATCCCTGAATGGATGCGAGAAACCTGTATTCGCATCCGAGAATTGTCACAACCGGTTCCCGAAGAAGCTTACGCAAAGGAAGAACCAGCGGCTGATGAAGTAATAGTAGAACCCGGCGCGGAACTACCCACGGAGGATGTCGATCCAGGTGGCGTTTGATCTTACGAACAAACAAAAGGAAGTCTTGGCCGCCGAGGGGCACCTGCTAGTGCAGGGCGGTCCCGGTTCCGGCAAAACAACCGTATCCATCCTGAAGGCAGGGAAGATCGTCAAGGAAGGCCTGAAAACTGGCCAGCGCGTTTTATTTCTGAGTTTTGCGAGAGCAACCGTTTCGAGGGTTCTCGAAGCCATTGCAGAAGAAGATGAGATTACTCCTGACGTTAAACGTCATATCGAGGTGGATACCTATCACGCCTTCTTTTGGCGGCTCATCAAGTCACACGGATACTTGCTCGGCCTGCCACGCCGTCTCGGCATTCTAACACCGCCCAATGAGGCAGTGGCCCTGTCTGACATAAGGAATGAGTACAAATTAGATAACAAGCTGAGTCAAAAGGAACGGGAAGAAAAAAAGCAACGTGAATATGCCGAGCGGCGACGCCTAGCTGCTGAAGAGGGATTAGTCTGTTTTGATCTCTTTGCCGAGATGGCTGGAGAACTGCTCCACAGGAGCAACAAAATCAGGCGTCTTATTTCCAATGCTTATCCTGTTATCATACTGGATGAGTTTCAGGATACCGCGCCAGATCAATGGCGTGTCATCCAGGCGCTAGGACGTGACAGTCAGCTCCTCGCGCTAGCAGATCCCGAGCAACGGATATTCGATTTCATCGGCGCAGATCCGGAACGACTCCAACATTTTGAGGACGAGTTCGCACCGTCAAAGTTTGATCTCAGTAGTGAAAACCACCGCAGCAAGGGAACCGATCTCGCCCACTTTGGTAACGATATCCTGAAGGGCAAGTTTACAAAGAAGAGCTATGACGGCATCTATTTTGACGTGTTCGATGCCAACCATAACCCAGCGATTACCAAAGTGGTTACCGAGACCTTGCAGGCGCGCAAGCGACTGATCAAGGATGGTCCAAAAGACTGGTCACTGGCGATCCTCGTCCCAACGAAACGCATGACCCGCATCGTATCAGTCGCATTCCGAGAACCGCCTAGCAGGCTTCCAAAGATTGAACACAATGCTGCAGTTGATATGGAGGCGGCAATCCTTGCTGCCGAGATTATCGCCTATATACTACAAAGCCACGGTGGACGAGGGGATGTGGCCGGGTTCGTCAATTTGATTTGCAGCTATTACCGGGGCAAGGGTGGCAATACACCTTCCAAGACCAGTCTTCAGGAAGCCGTGCGGATATATGCAGCTTTTCAAAAAGCAGTTGAATGTCGTGATGCAGGCAAAGCTGTTCCAAAGAAAAGCATATTCTTGCCAATCGAAGCTGCCTATGAAGCATCGTATAACCTTGTCCTGACGGGGGATCCTGACAGCGACTGGACCACCGTACGTAAGCATCTGGATGCTGTTGATTGTAAGCGGCTAAATGAGATTGCCGCAGAGGTTAGAAATATTCGTCTACTTGATCGGGGGACACAGCTTCGCGAATCTCTGTCTCAGAACTGGCGGGACACAGGGCGATATGTGGACGCTCTAGAGATTGTCCGCCACGCCTTCGTTCAGGAGCATTTCTCAATCAACACGAGGCCGGAATCTGGTGTGGTTGTTATGAACATGCATAAAGCGAAGGGTAAGCAGTTTGATGAAGTGATCATATTTGAAGGCTGGCCCCGGTTTGAAGGCTGGCCCCGGATCGCCAAGCGCAAAATCGTGGCAAATCCTGATAGGATTGTACGCGGAAATACGCGCAACAACATCAATGATCAAACCCGTCAGAATTTCCGTGTCAGCATCACACGTGCAAAGCAGCGGACGACAATCCTTACACCACAAGTCGACCCATGTGTGATTCTGCTACCCGAATAGGCGCGTGTTATCACCACAAAGTGATGCTCACTTACACGAGTGCAAATCTGATCTGCTTGGTCGACTTGTTTGTTCAAAGCGATTTCAGCGCATCACTGATCTGTTCTTCTGGGGGCTCTTCATAAATTAAGGTCGTGGACGGATTCACATGTCCAGCGATCTTCTGCGCAACCTTGACTGACTTCTTCTGCTTGTGTATCACGTTGGTGATCACCGAGCGCCGCCCACTGTGAGAGCTGGCCTTCTCAATGCCCGCCCAGCCGCGCAGCATCAGAGCCATGTGTTCTTGCAGGGTATTGGGCGAGTAGGGACCACCTTTTTGCGTGATAAATAACGGGTCGGAAGGTTTAAGCGACCTTTGTTTTTCGATCCTTACTATAAGGTACTGCTCGAGTGCCTCTCGTAGATCCGGATCGACGAGCGGGAGATCCCGGGAGCTGCCTTTATGTTTCTTCACCGGCGGATAGAAATCCGCTGGATTGATCTTGGCACCGGCCTTGGCCATGGCCTCGACCTGGCGGATCAGTTGGTTGAATGCCTCAATGTCAAAACTGACCGTT
>NZ_JBHNMF010000272.1:0-4498 GCF_048562965.1 Thiolapillus sp.
AGCAGCTTTGGATGAGAATTTTGCCAGGGTTTGCCCCAAACCCGGCAATCCCCCCGGAAATTCTCTGGTCACTGTGCTGCTGCGCATGGTGGCTTGAATAATTTCTGGGAAACTTCAGGTTATCTGATTGTGGCCAGACAAAAACAGCAGCAGCGGAAAAAGATACTGAAGGCGCTGAAAATACGCAGGTATCAGGAAGAGCCCGGTACTACATAAAAAAAGATGGAAAAGAACTGGAGTGTGCTGCCCGCAAGGACGAACAGATGCCAGATGGCATGGTTCCATCTCAGGCGTTCCCATGCGTAAATCAGGGCGCCCAGCGTGTAGCTCAGGCCGCCGGCCACCAGCAGGGCCAGTCCACCGGTATCGAGATTGGCAACCAGCGGCTTGATGGCGAACAGCACCAGCCAGCCCATACCCAGATAGAGAGGCAGCGACCAGCGCTGCATGCGTTCGCTGCCGGCAAGTTTTACATACACACCAAATACAGCTATTGCCCACACCATGCCGAACAGTGTCCAGCCCCAGGGGCCTTGCAGAGTAACCAGGGTAAAGGGTGTGTAGGTGCCTGCGATGAGCAGGAAAATGGCGGCGTGATCGAATTTCTGCAGCAGCGGTTTGGCGCGCTCGTGGGGGATGCCGTGATACAGGGTGGAAGCGGTATAAAGAAGTACCAGTGTGCTGCCATAGATGGCGGTGCTGGTGACGTGCCGGACAGTGCCGTAAAGCGCCGAAAAGGTGACAAGCAGAACCAGGGCGGCGATGCTCAGGGGGATGCCAGTGCCGTGGGTGATGGCGTGTGCGATTTCCTCGCCGATACTGTATTTGGCTACCCAGGTCTGATTGTCCATGCGGTTGTTTTCTCTCGGTTGGTTCATGCGTCTAGTGTAGTCAATAAACGCTGGTTTATCTCACCTTTGACAATCGCAATACGGAAAGGTTTAGCGTCGTCGCCGGCTTGGACGCTGTTTACTACCGGTATGTCTTTTCGCCGGATGGCTGTGCTTGGTGCGAAAGGGTCGGGTTCTGCTGCTGGCATCGTTTCCTGTTCCCTTGGGCTGCCAGTTGGGAACCAGCTGGTGCTTGCCGTTTCCGATGAGATCGGCACGTCCCATTTTCTTCAGTGCTTCGCGCAGCAGAGGCCAGTTGGCGGCATCGTGATAGCGCAGGAAGGCCTTGTGCAGACGCCGCTGTTTCATGCCCCTGGGTGAGAAGACGGTCTTTGCGCCCCGGCCTACTTTTTTCAGCGGGTTGTAACCGGTATGCCACATCGCGGTTGCCAGGGCCATAGGAGAGGGCAGGTAGGCCTGCACCTGGTCGGCGCGGAAGCCGTTTTTCTTCAGCCACAGCGCCAGGTTGAGCATGTCCTCGTCCGTGGTGCCGGGATGGGCAGCGATGAAATAGGGAATCAGATACTGCTCTTTGCTGGCGGCTTTCGAATATTTTTCGAACATGGCTTTGAACCGGTCGTAGGTGCCTATTCCGGGTTTCATCATGTGAGAAAGTGGTGTTTTTTCAGTATGTTCAGGCGCAATCTTCAGGTAACCACCCACGTGGTGGGTAACCAGTTCCTTTACGTATTCGGGCGTTTCCACTGCCAGATCGTAGCGCAGGCCGGATGCGATGAAAATGCGCTTGATGCCGGGAATGGCCCGGGCTTTGCGGTACAGGTGCACCAGAGGCATCTGGTCGGTCTTCATGTTCTTGCAGATGCCCGGATAGACGCAGGACAGGCGCCGGCAGGAGGATTCTATCTTCGGATCCTTGCAATGGAGGCGCCACATGTTTGCCGTGGGACCGCCAAGATCCGAGATGTTACCCGTAAAACTAGGAACATTGTCGCGAATAGCCTCGATATCCTTCAAAATGCTCTTTTCTGAACGGTTTTTGATGATGCGCCCTTCGTGTTCGGTGATGGAACAGAACGTGCAGCCGCCAAAACAGCCACGCATGATATTGATGGAAAAGCGGATCATTTCGTAAGCGGGAATTTTCGCGTCGCCATAAGCCGGATGAGGGCGACGCTGGTAGGGCAATTCGTACACGCGGTCCAGTTCCTTCGTGGTGAGAGGCAGCGGTGGTGGATTCAGCCAAAGATAACGCTTGCCGTGTTTCTGTACGAGTATCCGGGCGTTGCCAGGGTTGGATTCAAGATGCAGTATGCGTGAAGCGTGGGCATAGAGCACCGGATCCGAACGCACCTGTTCGTAGGATGGCAGGCATATGGCGGTCTTGCTGCGATCCAGACTTTTTGGACGGGAGTGCAGAGTGACTACCTGCGCGGTGTTCTCAAGCTGGGGTGGAGCCGCAGGCGTACTGGCATAGGGATTGATCTTCCCGTGCACTGGCCCGGGAGATTCCACATCGGTGGAATCGATATAGGTGAAATCATCGGGCAGGACATTGCGCAGGATTGCCGTGCCGCGCAAATCAGTGATGTTCCGGATATTCTCCCCGTTCGCCAATCGGTGCGCCAGTTCCACCACAGCCCGTTCCGCATTGCCAAAGAGGAGTATATCCGCCTTGCTGTCCACCAGGGCGGAATGGCGCACCTTGTCCTGCCAGTAGTCATAATGGGCAATGCGCCGCAGGGAGGCCTTGATGCCGCCGATGATCACCGGGATACCTTTGTAAGCCTCCTTGCAGCGCTGGCTGTATACCAGGGAAGCCCGGTCCGGACGCTTGCTGCCCTCGGCATCGGGAGTGTAAGCGTCGTCGGAGCGAATCTTGCGGTCCGAGGTGTAGCGGTTGACCATGGAGTCCATGTTGCCGGCGGTAACCCCGAAGAACAGGTTGGGCCGTCCCAACTGCATGAAGTCTTCTGTGTCCTGCCAGCGGGGCTGGGCGATGATGCCTACGCGAAAACCCTGGGCTTCGAGCAGCCGGCCGACAATGGCCATGCCGAAACTGGCCTGATCCACATAGGCATCGCCGGTGACGATGATGATATCGCAGCTGTCCCAGCCCAGGTCGTCCATTTCCTCCCGGCTCATGGGGAGGAAGGGCGCGGGGGTGAACTTATTGGGCCCAGTACTTGCGGTAGCCGAAGAGGTCGGGAGGTGAGGTGTCGTTCATGGGAACAATGATAACAGTGTAGGTCGGACTTCAGTCCGACAATATCCCGCCACTGTCATACGGGCGGATATTGCGAGGATGTTAAGCGCAGGCCGGACTTCAGTCCGACATTTTCCGCCATGAGTTTCGGTGTCGGGCTGAAGCCCGACCTTGTATGTTATAGCTATCACATAGGAAAGTGATGGAAGATAAAAGGGACTTATAAAGAGGTTGTCCAAGTGACACGCTCGGGGATGCCGTCCCGACCTGAGGCCAAGAGCTTGTACGTAGATCGGCCCCCCGCCCTCGTCGCCCATACCGAAGAGTATCCGAGGCCTTGAGCATCGCTCCTGAGCCTGCATACGCAAGGTCGGTAGGCGAAGATCCAGGGTCAGGGAACCGAGGTGTCCAGGATACATGATTTTTCGAGACAGGAGGATCTTGCTCATGGTTGTTGCGGGTATTGATGTTGGCGCAAAATCACTGATGGTGGCCATTGACAAAGACGGCAATCCATCCCAGCCTCAGAGCTTTGCCAATACGCCTCAAGGACACCAACAATTGTTGAAGGACTTGCGTGAGGCCAAGGTGAAACGGGTTGTACTGGAAGCCACTGGCACCTACCACCTGGATCTGGCGATTACCTTGGATGAGGCGCAAGAACTGGAGGTTATGGTGGTCAATCCCAGGGCCAGCAAACGTTACGCTGAAGCTCGTATGAGCCGCACCAAAACTGATGCCGTCGATGCGGTACTGCTTTGCGGGTTTGCACGGCATATGCCTTTCGAGCCCTGGCGGTGCCCGCCCGAGCATGTATTGGCTCTGCGAGCTTGCTCTCGCCTGCTGGCCAGTCTCGGGCAGCAACGCACCCAGGTAAAGAACCGCCTGCACGCCTTCATGCAATCACGCTCCACACCTGAGTTCATCCTCAAGGAAATACGCCAGGGGATTGAACAGGTCGAGACACAGATCCGGCGTCTGGAAACCCAAACCCTGGCACTGATCGAGGCGCGTCCCGCTTTGGCGACGGTCTATGCCCGCCTGCTGTCGGTCAAAGGCATTGGCACCAAGAGCGCGATTCAGCTCATGGGTGAGCTGCTGGTGCTGCCCGATGACATGGCCGCCAAACAGTGGGTTGCCATGGCGGGCCTCGATCCCCGTGAGCATCGATCAGGAAGCAGCGTTGAGAAGAAAGCGCGGATTACCAAGGCAGGCAACAAGTATCTGCGAATGGCGCTATACATGCCGGCATTAGCCGCTACGCGCCACGAGCCTCATGTTCGGGCCTATTATCGGCATCTCATCGAAGAACGGGGATTGAAGAAAAGGCTCTTCCCCAAATGGAGTGGGTAGATTATCGTAATCCCCTATGAGAGACAAAGACCTATACGCCCAGATACTGGGAATCAAGAGTCCCTGGCAAGTATCCGGTGTAGAGCTGGCG
>NZ_JBHNMF010000273.1:0-4483 GCF_048562965.1 Thiolapillus sp.
ATTATTTCTTTTCTGCCCATCAGCAGCCAGGCGGCGCAGGTGTATCGCTGTGTGGCAACCGACGGCAGCGTCAGCTTTCAGCAGCAGGCCTGTGAGGGTGAGGGCACACGCATGGAAACCGGTGAAGCCCAGGCCGTCTGGGCGTCCCTGCGCTCCGGGGAGCAGTCACTGTACGATCAGTATCGCAAGCGCGACAGGGACAGACTGAAACGCAAACGCCAGATTGCCCGAAACAGGCAGAAACCCAGGACGGCAGACGACCGAACCTGCTGGAAAAAGCGCGAGCAACTGGAATCCGTCAGCGCCAGACTGCGTCGTGGCTACAAGGCCTCGCAGGGCAATGAGCTGCGCCGCAGGCGCGACAGCTATGAAGACTATCTGCGTACTTTCTGCCCCTGAACGGCCGGCTGCAGATCAGCGGTTGCGGTCAGCGGATCGCCACAGCTGGAAGCTGGGATGGGACAGATAGCCCTTGCTCAGTACATAGTTGAGCACATTGCGCAGACGGAAAAAATGCACCACCGAATCTACGCGAATGATCTCCTTGCCGTTTTCATCGAAGAAAATCAGGGTAGGGGCATAGAACACGCCCAGTGAATTCGCCCATTCCCGGGCGCTGAGCTTGCGCCCGTCCGGCGTAATCACCGGCTCGTTGCCTCGCATGTTCAGTTGTACACTGTCGAAGGCATCAAACAGCTCCTGAATGGCCGGCTGGCGCAGCAACTGGGTGTGCAGGATGTCGCAGGCATGACAGTTGCCCTGTTCGAAAAATACCGCCAGGGGGCGTTCACCGGGAAACTTACTGCGGTCCAGATGATAGGGCGGCGGCAGGAAGAAGTCCTCTTCCACCATATCCTCTGCCTAGAACCTGAGGGTGCTGTCACCCCGGGCCAGATAGACATTGAAGCGTTCCCGCTTGTAATGCTCTCCCGCCACATACTCCAGCGCCGCCCTGAACTGATAGGGGGGATAGTAGCCCCGCAGGCGCAGGGCGATGTTGCCATCCTTGTCATAGAACACCAGTGAGGGCGTGAAATTGGTGCCCATCTTCAGCGCATAGTCCCGCTGGCTCATGGTGTTGCCGGCCGGGTCGGTGACCTCTTCCGGGCTCCAGATATCAATGCCGATGACATCGAAATTGTCCCTGGTGTATTTGACGATATCCGGCATCTTGAAATTGATTTCCATGAGCTGCCGGCAGTAGGGGCAGCGCTTCTGGCCGAAATACACGATGATGCCGCGCTTGCCGTTGTCCACGGCTTCCTTGAGGTCGTCTTTCAGATCCAGGAAGCTGTCTTTGAACCAGTCCGGATGCTGCACCATTTCCTTCAGGGGAACATCATCAAAAACCAGCGGATCTTCCCCGTCGGAGGCCATTGCCATGCCACCTGTCCAGGCGAGCAGCAGCAACATGTGAATCAGGATGGCGGGGCGCAGACTCATAAATAGGATTTCCAGTCGATGGTGTCGTCACCGAACACCAGAAAATACGGATTCAGCAGCGAATCCTTCTGATTGTAGGCCAGACGCTGCAAATCGGTGTCCGTCACCTGCCCTCCCGCCGCTTCCACGACCGCCTGTGCGGCCGCCGTATCCCATTCCGAGGTTGGCCCCAGACGGGGATAGATATCCGCCTTGCCTTCCGCCACCAGACACAGTTTCAGGGAACTGCCCATGCTGACCATCTCGTGGGGAGGCAGCTTCTGCAGGAACTGCACCAGGCTGTCGCCGGCATGGGAGCGGCTGCCCGCCACCCGCATGGGCGATGCACATGGCCGGGCAACCTGTATCGGCACCGGTTCACCGTGACCTTCCTGACGAAAGGCGCCGGCCTGGGTATCGCCAAAGCAGGTGACTCCGGTAACCGGCACATACACCACACCCATCACCGGATAGCCGTCATCGATGAGCGCGATGTTCACCGTGAATTCGCCGTTGCGCTTGACGAACTCGCGGGTGCCATCGAGAGGATCGATCAGCCAGTAACGCCGCCACTGCCTGCGCTGCACATAGGGAATGGACGCAGACTCTTCTGAAAGTACCGGAATCTCCAGCGTCAGCTGTCCGAGCGCCGCTTCGATGAGCCGGTGCGATGCCATGTCCGCCTGGGTGAGTGGCGAGCTGTCGGCCTTCTCCTCCACCTCGAAGTCCTGGGCGTATATCTGCAGAATGGCATCTCCCGCGTCGCGGGCGATCTGGTTGATATGCTGGATGTCTGGTAATGTCATGTATGAATCTTTTCTTATTCTGGTAAGCACAGGCTACAAAGCTGACAGGCAGAGTGCAAACGCTTTTTTTCGGAGAATTCCATGTTTGACTGGGCACAGATCGATACGGTACTGCTGGATATGGACGGCACCCTGCTGGATCTGCATTTCGACAACCATTTCTGGCTGGAATATGTGCCAAGACGCTATGCCGAACAACATGGCCTGAGCCTGGAAGCGGCCACCGAGGAGCTGATGCAGCGCTACAGGCGGGTCGAAGGCACGCTGGACTGGTACTGTGTGGACTACTGGAGCCGGGAACTGGCGCTGGACATTCCCCTGCTGAAAACGGAAGTGGAGCACCTCATCGCCGTGCATCCCCACGTGACCGATTTTCTGGAATGCCTGGGCACATCCGGCAAGTCACGGGTGCTGGTGACCAACGCCCATCAGAAAGCGCTGCAGCTGAAAATGGGGAAAACCCGCCTGGGAGCTTATCTGGATCAGGTGATCAGCGCCCATGACATCGGCCTGCCGAAAGAAAACCCGGCGTTCTGGGAACGCCTGCAACAGGTCGTACATTTTTCGCCGGAGCGCAGCCTGTTCATCGACGACAGTCTGCCGGTGCTGCGTTCAGCCCGTGATTTCGGTATCGGCAATCTGCTGTGCATGCTGCAGCCGGATGCCCGGCAGCCCGCCAGGGAAATCAGCGAATTCCCTGCGCTGCAGCATTTCGAACCGCTGTTACAGGACCTGGCTTGCTGAAAGTCAGCTTTTTCTCGAAGCGCTGCTCTTTTCCGGAAGGCTCATTTCGGTGGCGCCCAGGAAATTCAGAAGCGCATCCGTGGGCAGCGGCTTGCTGATGATGTATCCCTGCAGGTAGTCGCAGCCGATATTGATCAGATAGCGCCTCTGCGCTTCGGTCTCCACGCCCTCGGCCACGACTTTCATGCCGAAGCTGTGCGCCAGCTGGGTAATGGCCTTGACCAGAATCGCATCATCCTCATCCGATGAAATATCCCTGACGAACTCCCTGTCGATCTTGATGCTGTCGAAGGGATAACTGCGCAGATGATTGAGCGAAGACTGCCCGGTACCGAAGTCATCCAGCACCAGCGGAATACCGAGCTGCCGCAGTTCACTGAACAGGGCCCGTGCCGTGGCCAGGTCTTCCAGCAGTGTATCCTCGGTGATCTCCAGGGTGATCGGGGAAGGGTATTTCAGGCGCCGCAGCGTGGTGATCACACCGCTGTGACGGCTGGGGTCGCGCAGCGCACTCGGGGCCATGTTGATGGACACGCGCAGTCGTATGCCGTATTCGTTGAGCACATGCTCCTGCAGATCATCGACCTGGGCGAAAAGATGTTCGGTCACTTTCCGGCTCAAATCCAGATTCTGGCTTTTCATGGTCTCCATGAACTCGTCCGGATAGATCAGCGGGCCGTTTTCCGGCTGCCAGCGCATGAGCGCTTCCACAGCGATGAGCTGTCCGGTGCCAGCATCGACGATAGGCTGATAATGGAACAGGAATTCCTTTTTCAGCGCAGCATCACGCAGGCGGTGTTCCAGGTCGAGCTGACGGCTGACCCGCTGCAACAGTTCGCTGGAGAAGAAGTGATAGTTGTTCTTACCGCAACGCTTGGCCTCGTACATGGCTGAGTCGGCATCACGCAGCAGATCCTCGGGCTGGTTGTCATCGTAAGGCGCAATGGAAATACCGATGGAGCCGGAAATATGATACTGCTGGCTCCCGATTTCCAGCGGAGACTGCAGCTCCTTGAGTATCTTCAGCGCCACGTTTCGGGCGAAAGCCTTTTGTCCGATATCTTCCAGGAGAATGGCGAACTCGTCTCCCCCCAGGCGCGCGACCGTATCGGACTTGCGTATGACCTTCTGTAAACGGCGGGCCACGTTGACCAGCAGTTCATCCCCGGCAAAATGGCCGAGGGCATCGTTTATCTGCTTGAAATTGTCCAGATCGAGAAAAAGCAGGGCCACCATCTTGTTGTGGCGGCGGGCGATGCTCAGTGCATGTTCCAGCCGATCCATGAACAGCAGCCGGTTGGGCAACTGGGTAAGAGGATCGTGATGCGCCAGATGATCCAGCCCCTGTTGGCGCTTCCACACCTGCCGCCGCATCTCGCTGAAGGCCTCGACCGCTGCCAGGCATGGAGAGCGAAGCGAAGGCTGGTAGACCCCAGTAGCCGCGAGGCCGCACTGTTTTCCCGGCGTGCCTTGCGCCAGAGGGAAAACAAAGTAGGCCTCCGAACGCGGCG
>NZ_JBHNMF010000274.1:0-4478 GCF_048562965.1 Thiolapillus sp.
AATAGGTTGTCAAAGGCCGAGTCGATTTTGGGGACTGGGATGTCCCAAAATCTATCACGAGGCCGAAGACACGCTTGCAGTACGATATCAGCTGCAGTTTCGAGGTACGCAAGCTGAGTGAGCAGCCCCAGACGATTGAAGCCGACACCTTCGTGGTCACTCGGATACAACACCTGATGGAAGAGGTGGCATCCTGGCGCCCCGTGAGGCTGGCATCCCTGACACTTGCCGGCGCGGATGTGGACAGCAGCCCGGCGGATATCTTCCTGGGCTATCATTTCTGGCTGCATTCGGAGACACAGCCGGACGTGCTGCGCATGACCTGCCGGGGCGCGTTTTCGGAACCCTGGGATGCCCAGTATCCCACTCTGGGCGAGATCACCGCTGCGCTGGGCAGCTGGGCCAGTCTGAAAACCGGTGCGCAAAGCATACAGCCCGGCAGCTACTGAAGGTATCGTGATATGCGGTTTGCCTTGGGAAAGGTGGGGTAATATGATCGGGTATCCGTTCCCGGACACGGTAAATACATGATTCAGCGACTTCTTTTCCTGTTCTTCATCCTGTTGCTTTCCACCGCTGCCCAGGCGGGGAAGGGCGAGATACGCTTCGTGGAAACTACGGTGGATCTCAAGGCAGACGGCAGCGCCGTGGTGCTCTACTAGGTTCAGTGGCGGGTGACCTTGGGTGAACTGCACGGTTTTTATTTCGAAGGCAATGACAAGCTGAAGGTCGGTATGGCTGTCGATCAGGCAGGCGCCGTAGACAGCCGGGGTAACAAATACCGGCTGGACATCCGCAAGCTCAACCGCGGCAAGTGGGACATCCTGCTGGCCAATGGCCAGGGTGTACCCCAAGGACAGACGGTCACCTTCAACCTGCCGTTCAGGACGGATTTTCATGTGGCAGGTTACCTGGGGCCGACCACGGCGGATGATGGCCGCGAACTGGTGTATTTTAACTGGGCGCCGGTGCAATGGGACGAAGCCGCCAACCAGGACCACTACACCCTCAAGATTCTCACGCCCTATATGTTGCCCGACAAGCAGGTCAATCCCCGCCAGGTGGTGGACAGCGGGCGCCTGGTGCTCACCGAGCCCTGGGTGAACGAGAAATACCTCATCGATTACCAGCGTGGGCCGAACAACCGCCTGCTGATCGTCTTCCACAAGAACAACCCCGGCAACCGCTATCACATGCGGGTACAGTTCTACCTGCCGGCCGGGTGGTTCAAACTGACGGCCCGGCCGGTACAGCGGGCTACTGCCGTGCCGGGACGCGGGGAAAGCGCGGGGAATTCCTGGCTGCTGGTGCTCGGCCTGGCGGTCATCGGTGCCTTCTTCGGCGTGGTGAAAGGCAAGCAGCGTTCCATGTTCAAGGCCAGGGAGGGGCTGGACGAGATCCGCTGGGAGAACCTGGACTGGACGCCGCCCAAGCTGATTCTTTCCGAGTTCCGCAAACCCGGCAAAGTGTGCAAGGACCTGACGCCCCTGGAGGCGGCCTTCTATCTGGAGATCCCTTTCAAGCTAATCGTGTCCTCCATGCTCAACTCCATGGTGCTGGAGGGCTTTCTAAAGATCGAATCGGAATCGCCCTTGCGGGTGAAGGTGCTGCAGCCACCCAACCTGCACGAGCTGGATGAATACGAGCAGCTGTTCTACCACTCCCTGGCCGATGACGGTGAGTTGTCCCAGGCCGAGCTGGAAGACCTGATGAACACGGCGGTGAAGAAGGTGCAGCTCAAGGCCTGGGATGCGGATATCGAGGCGACCCAGGAATACTACCGCAAGCAGGTCGAGGACTTCATCAGGCAGGCGGGTATGGGGGCTGCTGTCGGTGAACAAACGGGCGCCAACAACTGGTATTTCTGGTATCACAACCAGCATCCCTATTACCAGCGGCGCTGGCGCTATGACAATGATCCGGCACGCTATGCCACGGACATGCCGGTCACGGTGGACCATATCATCCATGGCCCCCTGAACACTGATATCGCCATGGAGCTGAATGTCTGCCATGACGCCTGCCATTCCGCCTGTCACAGTGCTTGCCACTCGGCCTGTCATTCCGCTTGCCACAGCGCCTGTCATTCCGCCTGCGTCAGTGGAGGGTCGCACTGATGGCGATGATCTGGAGATACCCCCATGCCGCAGGCCTGGCTGTAGGTCGGGCTTCAGCCCGACAGGATGACGGCAAATGCTGAAGCATTTTTTCCGCCGCTCCGGACCCGTGCCCGCCAACATGCCCGACCTAACCTGGGTGGACGAGTTCATCAGCAATGTCGGGCCCTACATCTTCGTGCGCACCGAAGACAATATCCTGATCAAACGCCCCAACCAGGCGCAAAAACTCAATGCCCAGGGGGCGCAGATTCTCAAGTTTCTCCTTGATGGCGGCAAGATAGCGGCTGTCATCCGGGGGCTGGGAAATGACAGCACCAGGCTGGAGCAGCTGGCCTTGTTTCTGCACGGTGTACGGGGTGTGCTCGAAGGCCATGTCACGGCGGATTCGGAGCACCCCGGCGTGGAAGTCGAAACCTTCAGCCGCCATTTTTCCGACCTGCCCATCCTTTCCGAGGTGGCCATCACCTACAAATGCAACCTGCGCTGCGTCTTCTGCTACGCGGGCTGCAACTGCACCACCCAGCCGGTGAATGATGAAAAAGTTATGAGCGTGACAGAGATCCGTGCCGTGCTGCACAAGCTCTGGCATGAAGGCAAGGTGCCGTCCGTGAGCTTCACCGGCGGTGAGCCGACGCTGCACAAACAGTTGCCTGAACTGGCGGCTTATGCCAAAGAACTGGGCATGCGGGTCAATCTCATCACAAACGGCACCCGCATCAATGCCGGCCTCGCGCAGCGACTGGCGGACGCCGGCCTGGATTCGGCCCAGGTGAGCCTGGAAGGCACCACAGCAGCAATTCACAACCTGGTCACCCAGGGGCAGTCGTCCTTCGACAGGACCGTGGCCGCCGTGGGACACCTGAAGACCGTGGGTATCCGCGTGCATACCAACACCACTATCAACAGACTCAATGTGCATGAAATGCCGGATATGCCGCGCTTCGTGAGCGAGGTGCTGGGCAACGAACGGTTCAGCATGAACCTGCTGGTACCCACGGGCAGTGCCGTGGTGCACACCGACCTCATCGTGCGTTACACGGAAATCGGGGGCTGGCTGGAGAAGATACAGGCGCAGAGCAAGGCCCGCGGCGTGGAGTTTCTCTGGTATTCCCCCACGCCCATGTGCATGTTCAATCCTATTCCTGCGGGACTCGGCAATCACGGCTGCAGCGCCTGCGACGGGCTGATCTCCGTGGCGCCCAACGGCTCGGTCATTCCCTGCGCCTCATACGATGATGAGGTGGGCAGCCTGCTTGAGAATGATCTGGTGGATGTATGGAACGGAGACAAGGCCAAAGCTTACCGCGACAAGGCGCTGGCCCATCCCCAGTGCCGGGAATGCAGCCAGTTCGATATCTGCAACGGCGCCTGCCCACTGTACTGGCGGGAACTGGGCTTCGCTGAACTGGAACGGCACAACGGCTTTAAAAAAGCCGAGGCGCAAGGCTATGTACTGCCCAAGGAGGTGGAAAAATGAACACAGCGGCAGCAAAGGGCATCGGCAATCCGCAGGATACCCTGGTTTTCTGGCTGTGGCGCAACATGCCCTACAACCGGCGCATGCTCATCAGCTTCGGGCTGATTGTCCTGGGCTTCCTCCTGCAATGGTATTCGGGTGAGATCTTCAGCGGCGTGATACCCCTGCTGGCGGGCAATGCCCTGCTGCTGGTGCGCGGCTATGACAACAGGGTGGAATTCAAGGGTTTTGATCCCGGCCAGCAATGGCAGAAGGTGGAGCGCAGGCGCCTGTACGAGCTGGAGGAGCTGGACCGGAAGATGAAGCGCTGGGACCGCAGCTTCATCGATATCACCAATGCCTGGGGTGTGGTCACTTTCGTATTGCTGGTTGCCGGGCTGTTCATGATGTATGTTTTTTTCGATACCCATTCCGCCTACCAGGGGCTGGCGGTCATTCCCGTGGATATGGGCATCCTGCTTCTGCCGCACTGGTTCTTTGGCACCCGCACCCTGCAGCGCAAGCCGGGTCTGCTGATAAAAGTGGGAGTGCTGTTGCGGGTGCTGGATCTTGCCAAGCGCCCCGGTCTTCAGCGTGATGCCATGATGCTGCTGAAAGGCAAGGAAAAAGCCATGCCCGAGGATGTCAAGATCCGGCTCCTGCCGGACGATGCGCCGGAGGATTTTCTCGGCCTGTACGGGCAGGTGGTTATCAATAACGTGCAGGGCAAGTCCTACCCTTATTTCTACATGGTACTGGTAGCGCGCCCGGGTATGGGACTGCAAGCGTGTCTTCGACCTCGTGATAGATTTTGGGACATCCCAGTCCCCAAAATCGACTCGGCCTTTGACAACCTATTTGTGCCCCAGCCGTCCTGGTCACCAAGCACTACGCAACAACTT
>NZ_JBHNMF010000275.1:0-4456 GCF_048562965.1 Thiolapillus sp.
TTAACCCATAGCGGGCGGAATTCACCAGGGAACACGGCCAGCTACTTTGTATGCCGGCCGTCTTCCCAATTAAATGCACAGGTCGTACTCGATGGGAGTGCTGCGTTCGATCTCTTCGAGCACTTCCCTCACCGTCGGTTTGTTGACTCCACGTGCCAACAACTTCAGGCGCAATTTATTCAATGCACGTTTTTCAATCGCGGCTACGGCCTGGACGGAGATCCCGCCCAGGGCTTTAGCCACTTCAGCTCTCGTGCAGGCATATTCGCTTTGCGGTATAGGCGACAATTGCCGTATTGACGGTTGTGTTTGCGGTTGCATGATTCACTCCTTTAGAAACAATGAAAGTGATACCAGTTTGCACGGACTTTCAGGAACGCAAGTTTCTTTGTTGGCACGAACCGGGGAGAAGGCAGGGAGCCGCCGCCCCGCGGGTTCAAGCCATCGGCCCGACCATCACAATGACCACGGAAGGTCGGCGCGGCAGGTGAAACCGGAAACTCAACGATAACGGACAAATATTCAGGTCAGTACAGCAAGGTGCTCGAACATTTCATCAAGCAACCCGCTCGGAACAGAGCGGTTGTAGATGAGATTATCGGATGCGCCATGCTGCCGATTTCCCTGTGCTGATAAATCGCCGGCGCCGCGAATACTCATATCAAGCCGGGACAGCTCAAACCCTTCACAGGTCGACACAACCGCCTGCAACCGTTCCATGGTTTTATGGCCAACAGGGTTGGGCAGGTAAACCCAGAACCAGCCATCACCACCTTCTCTTGCCAGCCGTCCGCGTATCTGGTGAAGCTGGCTGACACCGAAGCGGTCACCATTGGTGACAATGACGCCCCGCAACTGCGGGATGTTCAATCCTGTTTCCACCACGGTAGTAGCGACCAGAATCTGTGCCCGCCCGAGAATGATGTCATCGATGGCTTGAGCGATAACGCTGTTATCCATTGAGCTATCGGCACACCGGATCCGCCCAGGGAACAATGACTCCCAACGAGCCGTGACCCGGCTGACCGAGGATAATGTTTCATCGTCATTACCCGTGCGTTTGGGGCAGACCACGAGTATTCGATGTCCTGCATCGACAAGGGTTCGCACTTTATCCAGCATGGGGCGCACGCCGTTGGGCGTGATAATGCTGCTGCGAATGTTTTGTGGCGAATGACGCTGCGTGATAGGGATCACATCCATGGCGCCATATAAGACATACGCCATGGAGCGGGGGATGGGCGTCGCCGATACTTCGATCAGGTGCGCAGTATTGCCGGTCAGTGCGTTGCGCTGGTCCACGGAATACCGTTGCTGTTCATCTATCACGACAACATCGAATTCACCCACGGGACGGTGTAATAATGCAGTCGTTCCAATCAGCAACGGCAGACGGGCCAGGTCTTCATCAGGCCCGTTCTCGGCGCTACCAGTGACCAGCCGCACAGGAAGGTCGGGCCACAGTTGACGGAATTCCTGGTACGCCTGCACTGCCAACCGGCTGTGTGGCAGAAGAACGGCGGCCCGGGCGCCCGCCTGCACCGCATAGGCCACGGCCACCTGATAGGTAATGGACTTTCCGGTACCAACATCGCCGTTAATCAGCGTACGCGAGGCACAGGGGGATTGGAACTTTTCCACAAGCATCGCAATCCCTTGCTGCTGTTCTTCGGTGAGAGGGTAGGGGAAGGCCTGTGCCAGCATCCGCCAATCACCATCCCAGCAGATTGGCGGACGAGCAGGAGGCGTCGCTGCCGTCGCCTGCTTCAACTCAGCAGCGGAAAGCAAGGCGGCAAGGCGGTCGATAATAGCAAGGGCCTGATAACCCGATTCCGGGGTATTGGGGGAATGCACCTCGTAAAGCAGCTCGTCCAGAGTCCACCGTGGACAGTTCAGCAATCGGCGAACATATTGAGCGGGCACGATGTCGCCAAGTATCTCGCGTAACCTGGCGGCACAGACGGACACGGTTTCCGGTACCAGTGAGGCCATCAGGCGCTGGGCATTCTGCGCAGAGAGTTTTCCGCGCTTGCCCGGGTACCGGGCAACGACGCGGCCGGCGAATGAATCATCCGCCACCTCGGCCTGAACCAGGTAAGGTTTGCTGCCGAAATACTGAATCTTCCCGCACAACCAAACAGCGTGTCTGGTTTCCTTGAGTTTTTCGACGACAGGCCGAGAATCACCGAAAAAGCTGAAATGCAGCAAATTTCCTTGTGCATCGGCAAGTGCCCATCGGGTCATGGGTGCGCCATTTCTCCATTCGGTGTTGGGTTCAGCAAAAAGCATCCCAGACACCAGAATGGCTTCATCAGAAGGTTCTGGATTTGCAAATCCCGTCAATGGAACGCGCCCATCGATGTATTCCGCCGGCATATAAAGCGGCACCTTCCAGGCAGCATCGACGCCAACGCTTTTTAGCCGGCCCAGCTTGATGTTTTTACATTGTTCTCTGCTCACGCAAAGAGTGTGCCACACCAGCAAAAAGATGCAAATTGTTGGGGATCATTCCGTGGGGAAGATGTCCTGCATGGACGGATTGTCTGGCCAATCGTAACCAAACCGACTGAACAATGCGTCGTACAGCCGGTCGATTTGGAGCCCCAGGCGCCGAGCAGCGGAATAAACGCTGGGGAACTCCTCGTTGGCAATACGCACAGGTTGCGTAAGTTTCTGCTCTTTTCGTATGCCGTCGATGCATCGTTCGAGCCGCTTAGGTGTCGCGAAACGCCCTAATCGCCGAAGCCGTTCGGTGATGATGTTGTCGGGGACCCCGATTGTATCGGCCAGCTCTTTAACAGTTTGATAGGTCCTCCCCTGATAACGGATAACCATAGTCGGTAATTTCTGCGCCAACGTGGCTTCATCAATGCCAAGATATTCAAGCGCGGCGTCCTTGTTCCGGAAACAGATGCCATTTACAACAATTTTAGGAGCACGGACAAGATTGAACGTCCGGTTGATGTGGGCCTGAGAAAGTTTCTTATATTTCCGCAGGCGATTACGCACAATGCGGATATCAATCCCATACTCCTCACAAGCGGCATCCAGTGAAGGGTAATGGACGCCGAATACAACGATGCCGTTATCATCAAGCATGAAAACCTATCGCCGCATGTTGTTGAGAACCGTGACAGCGACGGATAAACGCCCCTTCAAGGCACAACGGATAATCAGGAATATCCGGAAGATGAGCACTGCCGTAGTGTTCAATCGTCGGGTACGTTTCGTGCTCGAAGGAAAGCGCATGCGCTACTGGTTTGAAAATGTTCTGCTCCGGCGCTGCCAGGCCATAAAGCGTGTTGATCATACTGGGCTCCAGGGCAGTGACAGAAAGAGACGGAACACGCTCTGACCCCCGGAATACAAGCGGCGTTTCCAGCAGGAAGTCATTGCAGTCCTTCATGAATATCTCCTGTATGAAGTCTTTTTTCCTCAGCAAAAGGTTGACCGCATACAACGAACACTGCTGGCCTCGGCGATGCATGACGGAGCTGGGGACGTGCATGAACACTTCCGGCAATACGCCTTCTTCGAGGCACAGTTGGTGTACCGAAGGGTAGGACTGAAGAATGCCTTTATACAGCACAAGCGTGTTGGGTACGCCAAAAAGCAGCCGGGCCTGCTTCCAGAAATGAAGCAGCGCGTCAGCGGGCATGATGGGCTCGGACCTGATGGACAGCAGGCAATAGGAGAGTTCAGGCAAATGGGGTGGGCAGGCCCTGCTTGTCAGCGTGTAGAGCAGAACCGGTTCCACACCCAGATCCCGCATCAGCTGTGGGGGGAGAGGGTTGTTACTGACTACAATACGAGAGTCAGGCAGACAGCCTATATGGGCGCTGTATTGGAACCAGAATTCATGGATTTCGCCGGCGAGTCGGTTGCCCATAGTGAATTTTCCGTGATATTGACGATACCTGGAAATAATAAAAGGGCGGGCATTGGGGGAGTGGGTTATAAAGACGGAAAAATTAACGATTGAGGCGGAAATCGTTCAAGAAGACGCATCCGGGGCGTTTGGCGAAAGCGCATCGGCGATGCGCTGGCGGATCTCATTGCTGTCATAGTGCGATTTCACGGGCCATCTCAATAGCGGGAAACCAGCCGATTGACAAGCAGCATTGAGGAAATGGTCACGCCGCACACGGTCGGATCGTTTATGAGAGCGGTCATCCAGCTCGATGGCGCACAGGAGGTGGGCGGTGTTCCGGTCAATAAGGACGAAATCAAAATGTTTGCTGCTGATCTTCCAGAACTGTTGATTCCACTGTCGCCGGTCAAGGTACTTGCGGGGTGTAAGCACATCGGCAACACGAACTTTACCGAAGACCAACACCTGGGAGGGCATGGTCTGAAGAAGAACCTTCAGGAATCTGTGTTCTGCGGGAGAAAACAGGGTATCGAGGCGAGTGTACCGCGGCTCGGTTTTACTCGATGGTGATAGTACCGCCAGTGC
>NZ_JBHNMF010000276.1:0-4455 GCF_048562965.1 Thiolapillus sp.
TCAGCACCTCGCCGACGAATTCCTCATTCGACAATCGCTCCGGAGAAATCAGAATGGCGTCTACCTTATCCGCCAGCATCGCCGCATTGATCTCCGGCCAGTTCTCCTGATTGGTGGAATTTATCGTCTCCGCGCGGATACCCAGCCGGTTCGCCGCCTCGATCTGGTTGCGCATCAGCGCCAGCAGGGGAGAAATAATAACCGTCAACCCCGCGCCACGATCCCGCAGAATACGGGTACTGATGAAATAGACCGAACTCTTGCCCCAACCCGTGCGCTGCACCACCATCAGCTTGCGGCGGTGGTTGACCAGCGCGTCAATGGCTTCCCACTGGCCGGAGCGGAAATGGGCGTTCGGGTTGCCGACAGCGGTTTGTAATAGAGTTTCTGCGGCTTGCCGATCCATCATTAGTACGTGGGCTCCAACTCAATACCCATCTCGCGAAGGAACCTGGACGGCTGTTTTGGCCAACCGAAAACCTGTGTCGAATAAGTCATGGTCAGACTTTCTTGTGCGCGAGTAATGGCCACAAAGCAGTTCCGGCGCTCTTCCTGCATTTCTAGGGAATTATCTCCTTTTTTGACGGCGGCCCAACTGGGAAGCTGATCCTCTACCATGCCCATAAGGTAGACATGTTCGAATTCCATCCCCTTCGAAGCGTGAATCGTAAAACACGGAACCGCTTCTGGCGGCTTTGGTGGTGTTTTGGATGTCAGATCGAGTTCATGGAGCAACTGATACAGACTCACATCGTCCCCTTCGAATTTCTTGGTTATTTCCGCCAAAAGTATTTTCCAGACCTCTCGCTCTTCTTCGAATTCACTACTAAAGGCATTTTCATCGGGATGCGTACTAGCTTGCTTGGCTTCCGCCCACTCAAATAATTTATCCGCGAAGTCACGGTAGTCCAGCGAATTCAGAAGTGGTTTAATATCCACCTCAAGAAGATGTTGGGTACGTTCCTCAAGGCCATTGCGATACTTAACTTCATCAATCCAAGAGCGCAACAAGCCCTTGTCATCGGCGGATGCACGTGAGAGTACCGGAGATAGCTCGATGCTAATGCCCTCTAACTCGTAAAATGCTTTTGAAAGACGTGCAAGTGATTGTTTGTCTTCCCTCGAATTTGCCAAGCGCAGAATTGCGTGCAACATCCTAAGAGGGGCACTTTTGAATTCGTCTTTTCGGGCAGCGAAATATAGGGGCACTCCTGCTTCTTCAAGCTTTCTTCCCGCAAGATCCAGGAGCTTTTTCGTACGGGCAAGAACCGCGCATTTTGCCCGCTCCTCCTTATTCCTTTGTGATATGTCTTGCGCAATCCATTCGGCCTCATCATCGACAGAGCAGAAGTGGTATATCCGCACCACATCGTCTCTATCGTCGTGCTTGACTGCTTTCAACGGCTTTTTCCCAGCTGATCGGTTCAGGTTTCTCTCAATCAGTGCGTTAGCTAATTCAATAACTTGAGGTGGGCAGCGGTAATTTTCTGGAAGCTGTAACTCAGAGACTCCGAAATCATCCCGCAATGCCTGTATTCTTTTAGGGTTCGCGCCGTTCCATTGGTAAATGATCTGATCGTCATCAGCCACAACAAACAGTGTGGATGGATCAGGTTGGACGATAAGCGAGAGAATCTGGTATTGGGAATGGTTGGTATCCTGAAACTCGTCAACGAGGATATGCGTAAAAACCTTGCGGATATGTTTAATAAGGGATGGATACTTGCGAAGTAGGTCCAGAGACTCGGCAATCAGGCTAGGGAAATCAAGCGAATTGTTTCGGCGCAGGGCATCCCGGTACGCCGTGTAAACACGTGCGAGAGGAGCTGAGTTTTCAACGTTTAACTGCTGGAGCAACGTTTCCACCTGATCTGGCGGAACACATTGCTCAAGAAGCCGTGTTATAGCTGGTAGAAGCTGCGCAGCCTTAAAATGATCGGGAAGCGAATATGCAAGATCTTTCCGAAGCTGCCCAAGCACATCATCCAGCAATGCTTCGCGATCGGCATCATTAGAAAGAATCTGGAAATCCGGGCGAAAGTCAAGATGATTTCCGTATTGTTGCAATAACTCCGCTGCATAGGAATGAAAGGTGGTGAGTCGCACTCGACCAAGTTCGCCTGGTATCAGTTCTTCGACTCTGCTGCGCATCTCGGCCGCAGCCTTGTTAGTGAAGGTCAGAGCCAGTATCCGAAAATGCTGACCTCCGGATTCCTCCAGAATTCGTGCAATCCGATAAGTCAAAACACGCGTTTTTCCAGAGCCAGGACCGGCCAATACAAGAAGGGGGCCCTTGTCCCACAATACCGCCTCACGCTGGTTTTCGTTTAGTGAGGATAAATCAATCATGTAGCTTCACCTCCAGCCAACTGAACAACGCGAGTAATAACATCCCTGATTGTTTGAGGGATGGAAACCTCACCACGGTTCTGCACCTCACTTACCAGCGATTGAGCAAAAGCCGGCTTCCCACCCGCACTCTTGATTGCCGCCTTGATCAGGTTTTTGGTTTTCTTTAACTCATCGCCTACTGCATCAGCTTCTATCTGGTTCCTGCGGGCCTCAGAAATCATCCCGCTAATGAAATCCTCGAAACCACCATGCCAAAATTCATGTTCTATGTCCGGATGCGCCAATGCCTTCGCCCTGTCTGCCAGGTTTTCCCCAGCTGCGAGATGATTGTTGGCACGATTTACATAGTCTTGCCCGGCGCGGTCTCCATCCGCCATCAGAAACCACTGAATACCCAATGCCTTGGCGAATTTTATCAGTGGTTCGCCTTTCTCGATAACCTGGCTTATTTCTAGAACCGAGAAGCTGACCTGATCCTGGGAATGCCCCATCACTTCGAAAAGCAACGGCATGAGGTGATAATCCGATTCACCCTCCACAAACAACCAGCAGCGAGAAAACAGGTAATGCCCTCTGGCGAGACGTATGTTGTAGTCAATGGCCTGTAACTCGCGCTCGGTAAACGATCCACTCTCAACCCGCCCGACTTTCGTTTCGCCATTAGCTTTGTAAAGTCTTCGCAATGCCGTGACAGGAACACGAGACACCAGATCGCCCGAGTGGCTGGTCACCATAACCTGTCCGGGCATTTCCTTCAGAAACATACCAAGGGAACGAATTGCCGATGGATGAAGGTGAGCTTCGGGTTCTTCCAGGGCCAGGATCGGCGTAGATTCCGGTGCGTAGGTTTCGGCCAGATTGGCTGCTATAAATGCCTGAAATAGCATTAGCACGGCGAGGCTCTGCGTTCCTTCGCCATGGCGGTGCAAGGGGAGTTTAGCGCCATAACTCGACTTCAGATGCACCTGGATTTTTCCAACCATATCAAAGACTCGTGTGGGAATCGCCTCCAGAGCCACAGGATTGTCAGAATCCAGCGGTACGAGCTTCCCAGCACCTGCGATTTGATTTGTGACCTCGGTCAGGCCAGAATTTGCACCAATTACGGATTCATTGACCTCCCGGAGCATTTTCTCGATCTTTTCCCGCTTATCATCGGGTAGTTGGATAGATTTCAGAAACCCGCTCCAGAACTGACCGCGCTGACCAAATTCCTGAGAAGCGTCGCGAAGCGCTGAAAGGAAGAACAACGGCACGAACCGGGAGAGCAGGTTAAGCGGCGACGCATTCTTGAGAGCCAACTCGTCCCCGCTGGAATTGAGAAAAGACCATTGGGTTTCGAATGATGCCGTCTCTGCCTGAAAGGTGCCCGTGGCTTGCAACCAGATATGATTAAGGCCTGTTGTCACATCCGGTTGGATGACTTCGCTCATCTGCTGGACCACCGCGTCAGGCCATTCGTTTTCCTGCTCCTCGGAAAAATGCAGTGCGACTGAGATTGGCTCCGCCAATTGAGGGGTCGCGGCTGCGTCCTTCAGATGGAAGTCATATTCAGAAAACCGACCACTGCGCCGGACACCAAAGCCTCGCGTCAAAACCAGCCGGATAGCCTCCAGCACTGTCGATTTTCCGGTATTGTTTTCACCGATCAGCACGGTCAAGCTGTCAAGAGGAAGCTCTAGCGAACAAATGCCGCGGAAATTTTTGATTGTGATTTCTTTTAGCTTCATACTGAAATTTCTCCGCTCATCAGGCGGGGCAGGAGTACATCACGTGCCTTGGCGAGGCACATATTCTGTTGTTCCAGTATTGTAATCTGTCGAAAGCTTGGTTCGACTGATTCGTGGAACAGGCTCAACAGTGCTTTCGGTGGCACCACGACCTTTGCCCGCTCGAAATCAACCGGACGCACAGCCGGGTAACCGGCACCAGTCGCGTGATTCACGAGATGTCCTACAAAACTATCAGTTATGGTGAATAAGTAAACTAGAGTTTAGAGTAAGCAACATTGTTCCACCGTATATTTTCGGGTGAAATAAAGTTGCTATTTTGTTCATACTGCCCGTTAGAGCTTGTTCTATACGCTGATTGCTGCATCCTGCT
>NZ_JBHNMF010000277.1:0-4427 GCF_048562965.1 Thiolapillus sp.
GTTCGGAGGCCTACTTTGTTTTCCCTCTGGCGCAAGGCACGCCGGGAAAACAGTGCGGCCTCGCGGCTACTGGGGTCTACCAGCCTTCGCTTCGCTCTCCATGGCTGGCAGCGATTGAAAGCGCTAAAGACAGCTAACAAGGCGCTCGTTCGGACGCAAACTACGCTGCGCTTCGTTTGCGCCGAACAGCTTGGTCGTTATGCTTCATGGCTCTTGGTAAAACAGTGTGGAAGCTCAGTAAAATAGCGCTATCCAGCACTACTTACCATGGGGGCCACTATGGAACTTGAAGAGCACTATAGCCAGCTACTGGGCATCGATAGTCCGTGGGAAATCTACGACGTAGAACTGAGTAGAACTGAAAGTAGAAGCGTCTCGTCTGGATATCTGGATCGAATACATGGAAGACAAAGGGGCCTGCCCTGAATGCGGTGCGACCTGTCCCAGATATGACACGCGCAAGGAACGTACTTGGCGTCATCTCGATACTATGCAGTTTTCGACCCACCTCCATCGGAGTTTGTCAACATAGTTGTGTGTGCCGCAGCAATGCGAATCGATTGGCAGGAAGCTGACAGTGCAGCATGAGAAGTGGTGCGAACCATCGTGAAGGTATCGAAACTGACAGGTGACATCAAAACCGGGGGCCACAACCTTGGAATATGATCACATGGAACCTGACGCCTAGTGTAAAAACGAAGGGTTTAGTGGAACAGTATGACCAATAACAACAAGGATCTCGAATTACGCCTCTGGGGCGCTGCAGACGAACTGCGGGCCAACTCCAAACTGAAGGCTTCAGAATACTCCATACCTGTGCTGGGGCTGATCTTTCTGCGTTTTGCGGATGCCAAGTTCTCGCATGCGCAGCAACAGATCGGCAAGCAGGGGAAGTGGCGCCGGCGCAGCACCAGTGACAAGGAGCGCTATCAGGCCATGGGCGTGCTTTACCTGCCGGAAGAAGCGCGCTTCGAGAACCTGCTGGATCTCCCGGAGGGAGAGAATATCGGCCAGGCGATCAATGATGCCATGCGTGCCATCGAGGCCGAGAACCCCGATCTCAAGGATGTGCTGCCAAAGACCTACAACCGCCTGGAAAACAGGATTCTGGTGGAACTGCTCAAAATGATGGGTTCCATCCCTATGGACATGGAGGGTGATGCCTTCGGCAAGGTCTATGAATATTTCCTCGGCAAGTTCGCCATGACCGAGGGGCAGAAGGGCGGCGAGTTCTACACCCCCACCAGCATCGTCAAGCTCATCGTCGAGATCATCGAACCCTTCCACGGACGCATCTTCGACCCGGCCTGCGGCTCTGGTGGCATGTTCGTGCAATCCGCCCGTTTTGTGCGAGAGCACAAGGCCAATGCCATGGAGGAGATCAGTATCTATGGCCAGGAACGGGTGGCCGAAACCGTGCGGCTGGGCAAGATGAACCTGGCCGTGCATGGCCTGGCCGGAGATATTCGCCAGGGCAACACCTACTACGAAGACCCGCACAACTCAACCGGCAAATTCGACTTCGTGATGGCCAATCCGCCCTTCAATGTCAATGCGGTGGACAAGGAACGTCTCAAGGATGATCCGCGTTATCCCTTTGGCATGCCGCGCACGGACAATGCCAATTACCTGTGGATCCAGCATTTCTACAGCGCCTTGAGCGATACGGGCCGCGCCGGTTTCGTCATGGCCAACTCGGCCTCCGATGCCCGCGCCTCGGAGCTGGAGATCTGCAAGCAGCTCATCCAGGCCAAGGCCGTGGACGTGATGGTGGCAATCGGCTCCAACTTCTTCTACACCGTCACCTTGCCCTGCACCCTCTGGTTCCTTGACAATGGCAAGCGTGGCACCGAATGCGAAGATACCGTGCTCTTCATCGACGCCCGCCACATCTACCGCCAGATCGACCGTGCCCATCGTGACTTCACACCGGAGCAGATCGAGTTTTTGGCCAATATCGTGCGCCTTTATCGTGGCGAGGAACCGGAGAACCTGCACGACAGTGCCGCGATGCTGGAAGAGAAGTTCCCGGATGGCAGCTACCTAGATGTGCCCGGCCTGTGCAAGGTGGCGACCATTGAGGAGATCGAGGCCCAGGGCTGGAGCCTCAATCCGGGCCGTTACGTGGGTGTGGCGGCACGGGAAGAGGACGATTTCGACTTCTTCGAGCGGCTGGAAGAGCTGAATGAGGCGCTGGAGGTGCTGAACAGCGAGGCAAGGGAGTTGGAAGAGCGGATTGCCGGAAATATTGTGTCGATTATGGAAGGTGGTCGGACATGACGGATATTTGGAAGGACTGTGTTCTTGGTGATGTGGTTAATCTGAAAAGAGGATATGATTTACCGAAGAAAAAACGTGTGGATGGGGAATTTCCGATCGTTTCTTCAAGCGGCATCAGTGGTTTTCATGTTGAAGCTAAAGTCAAAGGACCGGGTGTTGTTACAGGTCGATATGGGACTCTTGGAGAAGTGTTTTATATAAGTGGCGACTTTTGGCCGCTAAACACTGCTTTGTATGTTCAGGACTTTAAAGGAAATAATAGAAAATTTATCAGCTATTTCCTCAAGACCTTACATCTAGGAACGCAGAATGTGGCAGGGGCTGTGCCTGGGGTTAATCGTAACTATCTACACATGCTTCCGGTTCGTACACCACCTCTAATTCTCCAACAAAAAATCGCCGCCATCCTCTCCGCCTACGACGACCTGATCGAGAACAACCTGCGGCGCATAAAAATCCTGGAGGAGATGACCCAAAACCTCTACCGCGAATGGTTCGTCAAGTTCCGCTTCCCCGGCCACGCGAAGGTGCGCATGGTCGATTCCCCGCTGGGGAAGATTCCGGAGGGGTGGGAGGTTGTGACACTTGGCGAGCTTGTGAATATCCCTAAAGGGAAAAATATAACCAAAAAAACTATTGTTCCAGGAGATGTGCCTGTGGTTGCTGGCGGTATTGCGCCCGCCTACTATCATAATGCCGCCAATACAAGGAACCCAGTTATCACTATAAGTGCTTCTGGTGCAAATGCAGGGTTTGTGAATCTGTATTATCATGATGTTTGGGCATCAGATTGTTCTGTTATAGATTTAAGCGCAACGAAGTATGTTTATTACTTTTATTTGCTACTAAAAGACCGCCAATATGAAGTGACGAGACTACAAAGGGGTGCAGCACAGCCGCACGTCTATCCGAAAGACTTAATGGCCTTGGACGCTCTCTCAGTACCAGAAGAAATATTGGAGTTTTTTGCACGGAAGATAGGCCCAATATTTAAAATGATAAAGAATATGAAAGAGAAAAATAAAAACCTCCACCAAACCCGCGACCTTCTCCTCCCCAAACTCATCTCCGGTGAGTTGGATATCTCGGAACTTGAAATCGACACAGGAAAGGAAGCCGCATGAGCAAAACCGTATTCAAGCAAGTCAACTATACACTGGGCGATCTGGTCAGCTATGTCGAGCTTGGCGAAGTCGGTCTGCCGGATATACACCGTCCCTTCATCTGGAAGAACGCCAAGGTGCGGGATCTGTTTGACTCCATGTATCGCGGCTACCCGGTGGGTTATCTGCTGTTGTGGCGGAACGCCTATGAAGAAGACAGCAAAGCCATCGGTACGAATGGTAAGCAGATGCCACCGCGCCTGTTGATCGTGGATGGGCAACAACGCCTGACTTCGCTTTATGCTGTGCTCAGTGGCATTCCTGTGGTACGCGACAACTATGATGCATAGGCCATCGAAATCGCTTTCAATCCGTTGCAGGAGAAATTCGAGGTGGCGGATGCAGCGGTGAGGAGGGATAAGTCCTACATCCCCAATATCTCCCGGGTCTGGTCGAAGGAATCTGATCTTTTTGATCTGCTCGATGATTACATGGAAGGGCTGGAATCGAGCCGGGAGGTCCAAGCGTGTCTTCGGCCTCGTGATAGATTTTGGGACATCCTAGTCCCCAAAATCGACTCGGCCTTTGACAACCTATTGGTGCCCCAGCCGTCCTGGTCACCAAGCACTGCGCAACAACTTCGCAAGCTCGTTGCTGCTCCGTACTTGTCTCCCAATGACTGGACGCCGCGTTCGGAGGCCTACTTTGTTTTCCCTCTGGCGCAAGGCACGCCGGGAAAACAGTGCGGTCTCGCGGCTACTGGGGACTACCAGCCTTCGCTTCGCTCTCCATGGCTGGCAGCGATCGACTCCGGCCAGGAGGCAGCATGAGCTTCGACGCGAATCAACCTTTCAATGATCTACCACTGCTGCCGCCGGGCGTGCAATTGGAGACGGTGCCGGTGCTCAAGCAGGCGATTGCCACTTCCCGTGAGTTGGCTGAATTGAAGGGTGCAGGCAATTTGATCCCCAACCAGAAGATCCTGCTGACCGGTATCGTTTTGCAGGAAGCCCGCCTTTCGTCTGAGATCGAGAACATCGTTAC
>NZ_JBHNMF010000278.1:0-4425 GCF_048562965.1 Thiolapillus sp.
GATGAAAGTCAGTGACCAGGAACGCTACGAGATGATTCAGCGTCATGCCTATTTCCTGGCTGAAGCAAGGAATTTCCATCCTGGCCACGAGCAGGACGACTGGCCTGAAGCAGAACGTTTCGTGGACGAGATGCTGAAAAAGCGTTGATCCCCGGAATGGTGGAGTCCCCTGTTGTCCTGGTGCAAGCCGGGATTCAGGGGAGTGCTCCCCTTTGGTACTGAAGTTTTTGTCTAACCGGGCAACTGCGTAATGGCCGCCAGTTTCTGCCCGTACAAATAAGTCAGTATCATCAGGGCGGGAACGATCAGGCCGAAGCCACGTACGATCCTGCGGATTACCGGGCTGGCGTGGTTCAGTTCCATGAACTGATCGATAATCAGCCGTCCCTTGATGGTCGTAATCACCGCTACGCTTACCGTGACCCAGAACCCCGGTTGGGCGTATTCCCCCATTAGCGTACCGCTCAGAGTAAGCACCATGAGCAGCATCCAGCTGAGCGTGAGTTTAGCGGCGGTCATGGCAGCACATAGAAAAGCGGAAATATCATCAGCCAGATCAGGTCCGTGGCATGCCAGTAGCTGGCGAATGCCACCAGGCCATTGTGATTGTCGGCACTGTAGCCGCCAAAGCCGGTTCTGAACATGATCCATACCAGCCCCAGCAGTCCCCAGCTCACATGGACCAGATGGTTGAAGGTCAGATAGTAGTAGGACATCTGAAACACGTCACCGCCACCCACCACACCGTGGCCGATGTTCCAGCGAATCTCCAGTGCCTTGACCACAGGATAACCAGCACCTGCCACAAAGGCGGCAATCAGCCAGCGCAATGCAATGCCGGAACAGTCCCGGCGTATGGCGAGTACGGCTCGGGCCACGAAATAGCTGCTCGTCAGCATAATGACTGTGTTGGCGGTGCCGGCAGCCAGAGAAAGCTTTTGCGGCCCTTCGTGAAAAGCCTGGGGGTGATTGATGCGGGCGAAGAAGTACACCAGAAACATCAGGGTGAATTCTGTCAGTTCGGCAAAGATGCCTACCCAGATGGCACGGTTGCCGGGGATGCCCGTATGCCCGTCACTCGTGACATGTTCAACAGGAAGTTCGTGCACTGCAATTCCTACGGGGAAGCAGGATGTGCGCTCAGAGGTTCTGCAAAGAAATCGAAGAACATCCACATCAGTATGGATGAAGTCAACAGGGTGAGTAACATAGCTGGCGTACCCTTGCGGAACCACAGCCCGGGTGTGATGCGCATACTTTCGTCACCGGTGTCTTTGGCAAGACGCTCCGATATGGTCACGATGAACACGTTGGCAGTCGATCCGAGGTGGGTGCCGTTGCCGCCCATGCCGACACCGATGGCCAGGGCCCACCACAATGGCGTGATATTGATACCCTGCTGTTCGAAGCCGAGCAGTATGGGAATCATGGCGGCGGTGAAAGGAATGTTGTCTATCATAGCTGACAGGAAAGCGGCGCCCCACATGAGAACAATGGATGCGAGGAGCAGATCGGACTCGACGAACGGACGGATATACTGACCCACGTATTCCAGGAAATGGCTGTGTTCGACGCCACCTACCAGTACGAACAGAGAGACAAAGAACATCAGCAGGCTCATTTCCACATCCTGAAAGGTTCTGTCCATGTCCACGTTTTTACCGATGAATAAAAGAATGGTCAGACCCAATACAGCCACCATCCAGGGTTCCCAGTGCAGTGCCTGGTGGATGATAAAGAGAACGACCATCGTTGCCAGCACGCCCAGCGCGGCATACCAGGTTTGAGGGTCTGCCAGTTTTTCCAGATTCGAAAAGTCCGGCTGGGTTGTCTCTTGCCGAAGTTCCCTGGAGAACAACCATTTCTGCGCCAGCAGGATGCTGATCCAGGCTGCGAAGACAATGCCGCCCATGTGAATGAAAAATGTATCGAAGTCAATGTTTGCTGCAGAACCGATCATCAGGTTGGGTGGGTCGCCGACCAGGGTTGCGACGCCACCGGTGTCCGACAGAAGTGCTGTAGCCAGCAGGTAGGGCACTGGGCTGACCTTGAGTGCCTGGCAGATGAGGATAATCAATGGACCGAATATGACTACCGTAGTGACATTGTCCAGCAACAGGGAGATGACGGTAACTGCAGTGCCCAGCAGTGCCAGCAACATGAACTGTCGCCCGTTGCTGATATCGGCGATACGATAAGCAAGTGCCTGGAAGCCTCCGGTGGGTATCATGATGGATACGATGGTCATCATGGCGCCCAGCAGAAAGACCACATTCCAGTCGATAGCCTGCAATGCCAGTTCGGGATCGTAGAACCCCATGATCTGGCCTGCGACAATCATGGCTGCGGCGCCACCCATGGCAAACTTGGAGCGATGGAAACCGTGTACACCTTCGGTAAAAATGCCGATAAAGGTAGCAGCCAGAATTGCGCCTGAAACAGCCATCTGCGTGTTCCAGGTCAATGTTTCAGTAATGACATGAGGTTCCATAAATACTCCGCTTTAAAAAAACCAGGTTCATCATAACCACAATAACGATCAAGAATAACACGGTCATGATGCCGCCTGCCCTGATGAAATCTGGCACCCGGTAGCCGCCAGGACCCATGATCAGTGCATTCACCTGATGGGTGGGAATGAGGAAGGAATTGGAGGTTGCGATGGCGACGGTCAGAGCAAACACAGCCGGATTGCCGCCGGCACCGATGGCGATGTTCACCGCCAGGGGTACCAGTAGTACAGTCGCGCCCACGTTGGACATGACCAGGGTAAAGAAGGTGGCCAGTGCAGCCACAGCGGTCTGAATGATCCAGACAGGCATGTCGCCAATCACCACAAGCACCTGATCTGCAATCCATTTTGCCGTACCGGAGGTTTCCACCGCCAGACCCAGAGGAATCAGGGATGCCATCAGGAAGACAGTTTTCCAGCTCACGGCCTCATAGGCTTCCTCGATTTTCAGCACGCCAGACAGCACCATGCCGATGGTGCCGGTTAGCAGTGCCACGGACAGGCGGATGTCGGTAAACAGCACCATGGAAAGAGCGATAGCAAAGAAAACAGCCGCTGGCAGCACCTTGTGAGGGCGCATTTCGTTCTCGCGGGGATACTCTGTGGTGATGACCACGAAATCACGATCCTTCTCTATTCTGGCCAGGGCATCCCAGGCGGTATGAACTACCAGGATATCGCCGGCCTGGAAGGGAATGTTGCGGATGTCGTCACCTTCGCGCAGGGTCTTGCCGTCGCGATGCAAACCGATCATGGCCAGCCCGTAGGTTTTGCGCATCCAGACATCCCGGGCACTTTTGCCAATCAGGCTGGAGCCAGGCGGGATAAGCACTTCAGCGATGCCTGCTTTGCTGGTGGACAGGTCATCCACGAAGGTACGCATGACCTCGCGTTTCTTCAGATTATATTTTTCAACGAAATGATCGAGATCATGAGGGTCTGCAACAACGCCCAGCACCATGCCTGCCTGGATTTCCACATCGCGTGCCAGGGCGCCGGGACCCACCCGGTTGCCTTCACCCGGTCGTTTGGTGGTGATGATGCGCACCCTATAGGTGGTCTCGACATCGTCGAGCATTTTGCCGACCAGATTGCTGTTGTCTGTAACCACCACTTCGGTGACCGCGTAGTCCACGCCATAAACATCATGAAAGTAGCCCATGGGGTCTGATCCCTTGGTGCTGCTTTCCTCGGATACGGCCTTGGGCAGAACGAAGTACAGGATGCCCGTTGTTACCAGGGCAATGCCCACCGGTGTGACGGAGAACAGCCCCCAGGTATCCATTTGCTGATCTGCCGGCAGCGCTTTGTTCGAAGTGAGTATCAGATCATTGAGCAGGATAAGCGGACTGGAGCCGACCATCGTCATGGTGCCGCCAAGAATTGCAGTAAATCCCATGGGCATGAGCAGCCGGGACATGGGCAGGCCGGAACGGGCAGAGATGCGCGATACAACCGGCAGGAACAGGGTGGCAGCGCCCACATTCTGCATGAAAGAGGAGATGAAACCCACTGTTGCCGAAATGATGGGGATGATGCGTTTTTCCGTCGTGCCACCGACCTTGAGAATGAAGGCCGCCACCTTGCTCATGATGCTTGTCTTGTCCAGTCCCGCGCCAATGATCATGACAGCGATGATGGACATGACGGCATTGGAGGAGAAGCCGTCGAAAAGGTGTTTGTTGTCCACCAGCCCCTGCTCGAGTCCCATCAGCGGCGCGAACAGAGTGGTTAGTCCCAGCAGCACCATCACCGTGGTGGCGGCAACATCCACTCCCACTACTTCGAAGATAAAAAGGGCTCTTCCCCTGATTGAGTGGGCGCCCATCATCTAGTAATCCCATCAGGGTAAAGATCCAACCCGCCGAGATGGAAGTAAATGGCATTGGCAAACCGCTCTTTATTGCGGAAGC
>NZ_JBHNMF010000279.1:0-4425 GCF_048562965.1 Thiolapillus sp.
CAAGCGGACGTAGGCTCATACTGGCATGATCTTAGGGGGCCATGGGCTGAGTTTGAGGAGGATAAGTTTAGGAAACCGCCGAAGGGGTATGTCCAGTTGCGGCATATCTTGGAGCCGCATGCTCAGGTATCCGTGAAATACACGATGAGCGATAGATATATGGCGGGTTTACGCGCCCATACGATTAAGCAGGCGGCTAAGGGGAATACGTTTGGCTATCGGATATATCACCCGGGTGATGTTACCGGGGCGCTGACGGCAAGCTATGCCAGATCGGCTCAAAGTATTCTTATACACCAGGGGGAGCATAAGAACCCCCGAAAGCTGACACCCCGCGAGTGTGCGCGGCTGATGGGTTATCCGGAGCACTTTAAGATCCCAGTATCTGACACTCAGGCTTACAAACAGTTTGGCAATTCAGTAGTACCAGGCGTGATATGGGCTATAATGCATGCCATGCTGCCGTGGCATTATCGTGAGTGAGCGTCAACGATAATCTATCAATTCGTGGGGGTAGGGGGCATCATCTGGGAGGTCGTACACTTTCTCAACGCCCAGCTCTGGATGCCGGTGCATATACAGCTTTGAACGCAGTAATCGTATTGCCAGCTCTTTCTTGTATACCAGGTCTCTCCCTCCCCGGCAGCTGATCTCTATTCTGATCCCAGAGGGCGGATGCGTAAGCCTAAAGCTAGTGTGGAACACGCTGCGAAGCATTACAGGGGTGCCATCATGCACCCAACGGACAGGGGAGCAGCAATGCGCGCGCGGGATCCACTTTGGCAGAATACGCCGAGCGTAGCCATGGATACCGCGCCGCAGAGCACACCGAGTGTGGGTTGCTGATTCATGCGTATTCTTTGTAGCAGTTATAGATGTCCTGGAGCGTTCGGATACCCCGGGCTTCTTCCTGTGGTATGGCGAAGCCCAGCGTGTCCTCGATGTAGGTCAGCAGACCTACAGAATCCAGAGAATCCAGTTCAAGCTCCTCTGCCAGCCCGGATTTCAGGGTTACATTCGGAGGTGTCAGGTAGCCATTCTCATCGAGATACTCCTTAGCCAGACTCACTATTTCCTCTTTTGTCGGGTCATCAATCATAGCTTGGTATCCACGTCTTTAGGTTCGAAGGGACGGGCTTCTGCATTATGACCGTCATAGGTGGTTTTGCAATGATCCTTCTGGAAAAGATCCAGAAACCTGCACACAAAGCAGCCAAGGAACTGTCGCTTTTCAAAGCAGTCACGGGCTACCCGATGGCTGTAGGTTTCGCCCAGCTTCCCGTTCAGGGTGATGTTGAACAGGTAGTCCCACGTAATCAGGAGCCGGAACAGCCTGGGGGTATTCCTGCCAATGATCAGGCAGAATATCAGGTAGAGTGAAGCCAGAATGTGGGACAGTTGCGAGACCATGAAAAGACCGAGATACACTACGATCAGCTTCAGCCTGGCAACGCCACGCACATTGTCACTTTGCAAGGGGTCTTGTGTTGATTCATTCTCTGTCATATTGTTCTCCGATACTTAAGCAATTTCGGGTCTACGTGCACGTGCTCCCCCATAAGTGCCTTAGCAAGTAGGGACCCATCATAGTTTATATTGCTCAGCTGATAAGCCACGTTTTTGGCGTGCGCGTCGCCGTCCTCTGATAGGTGTTCTTTGGCGCGCAACAACTCTATGGCGAGGTCTACGACACGGACACTATCCCGGGCACTCTTAGGTAGTGCCATTGTTGGTGTTCCATCGCTCTCTATATAAGGCTCCATATCAGTTCACCATGCTGTTGATGATACTTGAAACCCGGTTATAGCAGCCCATAGCTTTAATGACGTACTTAGGGTCTGTGGAGTACCCGGCATCATGCACGGCTGTGATGTACTTTTCAGCGTTTTCAGCCGTGGCGGGCAGCCCCTTGAAGAGTTCCATGATATGCCGGTACCGGCGTGTGTGCTTGATAAGGTGGATATACGCACGGACAGACGCATTAAAGCTGTTTGGTGATGAGAATGCTGCAAGCGCATGGACTTCTTTATCGTTCACGACTTCGGTAGTGACCAGCTTCCGGGTCCCCATGTGGTCCTCGTGATAGCTCTTGATACCAAAGAGGTTGTGCCCGGGAGTATGTTGGCCCCAGCCGGTTTCCAGTGCGGACTGAGCGATGACGATCTTGGGGTCAAAGCCTTCACAGGTCAGCCAGTCCTTAAATGCGAGAAACATGAAGCTGGTAAAGGCTTCGGGGTTGCCGGGGGTGAACTTGAATTCTGACTTATCTTCTACGTAGTCAGGGTTTGGGACGGCTATAAAGGTTTCTTGCATTAGGAATTCTCCGAGTATTTGGTAAAAGGCACCAGGGTTGGAAGACCCCGGTGCCTGTTTGCTTAGCGGTTGTAGGACCCGTAGTGTATTACGGACATACCAGTTCAGGTCGTGGTGCGAACCCGGGTTTAGTGGGTCGGCACAGCTTGCTGTCTTTGGTTTCGAACACCAGGCAGGCAACTTTTCGAACAGGGTTGCTACCTTTCACGGCGCACATCGTTTCAGTGATCTTAGGTGCAGGCAAGCCGATATTGCCGCTCTTTACAAAGGGCGCAGGATCCGCGAACACGGGGGGTACCTGGGTAAGTGCCGCCAGTAGGGTGATAATAAGTGATTTCATCAGGGTTTCCTCGTTAGGTTAGGGTACAGGTGCACAGGATGGGGTCTGAAGCATGGTGCCTACGACGGCAGCCGCCAGCATCAGTACAGGCGTCCAGCGCGCTACATGGTACATAGCAAGTTTAGCCATGGTATTTCTCCGAATGATAGGAAACTGAAGCCTACCATTATTTGCGTTCCTGGACAACACCCCCGGTAACTGGAGGTGTCTGCTGGCTGGTTGTGTTTTCCAGCGTGATGTTGTCCACTGTGACCGTGCCATCTTTGCTGTTTGTCACCGGGGTATTTATCTTCAATGCCAGGCGCTTGTGGATGTCGTGAACCATGGTGGCTTCCTTCCAGACCCGCTTCGCGAATTCCAGCGGATCCAGCGAGCCGTTGTTGGTGTGGACTTCCACGTAGGTACTGTCCGCACGCTTGGGATTTATGATATAGGTGGGATCGATTTCCCGCGCCTCGATGGTGCTGAAATACGTTTCGAGGTTCACGCGCTGCTGTGCGGTTACGCTGCTGCCCTTGATAAACCGGATGTAGGGAGCACGCACGATGACGCCATTGCTGGTGATCTCCATGGCCATCTCAGTCTTGATGGGCAGATACACGCACTCCATCCGCAGGGCGGGCTCTGTGCGCATGATACGATCCAGCAGGGCGTAGATGGAGCCATCATCCGAGGGCACTTCCATTGCACTGTTGAAGGACACATGGAGCTCACCCTCATTCGCAGTATTTGAGGTGTCGTAGGTGCAGCTGATGCTGTTGTAGTAGGTATCTGTGTTCACCGCTTTGATGCTGTCGTTGCTGGACAGGGTGAGGGGGATAACCTTCGCACCTTTGCTGGTGTCTACGGTGAACGTCTTGGAGTAGGTGTTCCGGGCATAAGCGCACACGGTGACCGCGGTACCTTTTGGCACGACGAAGCCCACGCGCTCTGCACTTGCTTCATAGAGGTACTTCGTATAGGGAGAAATAGAACCCATGGCGTAGAAGCTGGTATCCGTTTTGTTGGATACCAGTGTCACGCACACGCCGTCTGCGGACTCCACTTTACCGGTGTACTTGCCGCCGTTGGTGAGGGTGATATTGCCCTGTGTCCGAATGCCTTTGACCTTTGTTCCTTCCTTCAGCAGTTCATTATCAATGGTAATGTCCCAGGAACCCAGGTCGATAGTGTCACCTGCCACGCTGGTGAAATCCGGTTTTGCAATGTAATCCTTTGTGTACAGCAGGTATTGGATCCTGTCGTAGACGTCACCCCATGTGGTTTCCGTGAGCCCTCCCCCGGTCGTGCCTGAGGCTGTGATAGCAATTGTCGTAGTGGCAAAGTCCAGACTGATATGAGACAGGCCTGCTGCATTTGCAGATGTACCGGTGGTGGGTACTTTCTCCACGGTGAGCTGCTTCTCCAGCGTCTTGATCCCTGCGAGTGCGCAGGATGTGGCAAGCTTTTTATAGCCATACTTACCGGTATAGAGGGTATGCGTTTCTGAGCCCTTCAGTGTACCCGATACGTAGGTGTCAAAGCTGGTGTCTGCATCAGCGGTATTGTCATTTGCGCAGACACCCAGCAGCACAGAGACGGTACAGCTCGTGTTTCCGGCACCAGCCGTCTCACGCTGTTTTAGCCCCGTGAAATAGGTGTAATCGCTAGTAGTCCGGAACGGACGGACACCTGTCTTATACACGCCTGTGTATTCCCAGCCTACTACGATATCATCAACCGCAGTGACACCTTCCTGAAGTGTGATAGCTACCTGTCGGACCACATTGACG
>NZ_JBHNMF010000280.1:0-4398 GCF_048562965.1 Thiolapillus sp.
GGAAGACAAGCTAAAGGCCGTTCTTGCCACCATCAACATGGAAACCGTCACCGAGGAAACACCCGAGGAAGAAGCAGCGCCCGAAGAAGCGGCTGCAGCCCCGGCAATCGACATGGATGCCATCAAGGGCACCATAATGACAGAAGTGGAGACACTGCTGAAATCCGTTCGCGACAACGTCACCGGCGTCGAAAAGAACATGGAGCAGAAGCTTGCCGAGCTGGCAAAGTCCGGCGAGGAGAAGCTGCAGCCGATTCACGACAGCCTGAAAAAGATGGACGACCGTGTGATTTCCCAGGTCAAAGAACAGATCGCCATGGATACGGGCAACAGCCGCATTCAGCTCGAAGCCTTGCGCCAGCAGGTGGAAACCGCGCTGGAAGACATCAAGGAACAGGAGATCAGGCTGCGTGAAGATGTCATGGAACAGTCAGGCTCCCGCCTGGAAAGCCTTATCGACGAGCGCCTGGCCGAACTGAAGGACAGCGTCAGAGAAAGCCAGGAAGCCATGGAAGAGCAGCTGGCCGCCATGCAGGCCAAAGTCGCCGGCACCAGCAGCCTCTTGGGCAAGGCTACCCTGATTGCAATCCTCGCTGCAGGCGCTGCGTTTGCTGCCGCCTGGTACCTTCTGAAGTAATCTCCCTCAGCGATCTGCTCCCCAGCGGGGGAGCAGGTTGTGTTCCACCCCCAGGTGATCCAATATACGGGCCACCATGAAATCCACCAGATCATCCACGGATTCCGGCTGGTAGTAGAACCCCGGATTGGCCGGCATCACCAGCGCGCCTGCCTGGGTCACCGTCAGCATGTTCTGCAGATGAATGGCCGAGAAGGGCGTCTCCCGCACCACCAGGATAAGCTGACGCCGTTCCTTGAGCATGACATCCGCCGCCCGGTCGATGAGATCATCACTGATACCATGAGCGATGGAAGCCAGGGTGCCCGTGGTGCAGGGGCAGACCACCAGCGCCTTTGGCGGGTTGGAACCGCTGGCCACCGGCGCCGTCCATTGCTGACGTCCATAGACCTGTAGCTGCCCCGGTTCTGCATGGAAGTGCTCCGTCAGCTGCACCTGCGCCGCTTCAGCCGATCCGGGAAGCTGCAGGTCCAGCTCCATGGCGGCCACCACCTGCGCCGCCTGTGAATACAGCAGCTGCACCTGCCGCCCGGCATCCAGCAGGCATTCGGTCAGGCGCATGCCATAGGCGATACCGGACGCACCGGTCAGTGCTACTGCGATGGGCTGATCACTCACGCAGCCTGCTCCAGCGCCTGCAGAATGCGCTCGTGAATATTCTCGAAACCACCGTTGCTCATCACCAGTATGGTATCCCCCTGCCTGGCGCCACGACCCAGCAGGGAGACGATTTCCTCCGTGGAATCCAGCACCCGGCACTTGTCACCGAGGGGGGCCATGACGGCCCTGGCATCCCAGTCCAGGGACGTGGGTGAAAACAGCAACACCTCATCCGCCGCCGCCAGGGATGCTGGCAGCGCATCGGCATGAATGCCCATGCGCATGGTATTGGAACGCGGTTCCAGCACCGCCAGGATCCGCCCGTCCCCGACCTGCGCGCGCAAGCCGGCCAGGGTGGTTTCGATGGCCGTGGGGTGGTGGGCGAAATCGTCGTAAACCCGGATATCACCGACGCTGCCACGCAGCTCCATGCGCCGCTTCACGTTCTCGAACAGCTCCAGAGCATCGATGGAAACCCCCACGGGCACGCCGGCATGACGGGCGGCGGCAATAGCAGACAGGGCATTGTTCACGTTGTGCATGCCGGTCAGATTCCAGCGCAGCCGACCCGCCTTCTGATCCTCGCAGATCACGTCGAAGGCGCTGCCATCGGCGGCGAGGTTGTCCGCCCGCCAGGTGCCCTCCCCCTGTGCGGAAAAATACTCCACGGGCGTCCAGCAGCCCATGTCCAGCACCTCGTCCAGGTTGCCGTCATCCTGTGGCGAAACGATGAGGCCGGACGCCGGCACGGTGCGCACCAGATGGTGAAACTGGCGCTGGATCTGCGCCAGGTCATCGAAGATATCCGCGTGGTCGAATTCCAGATTGTTCATCACCAGGGTGCGCGGATGGTAGTGAACGAACTTGCTGCGCTTGTCGAAGAAGGCGGTATCGTATTCATCCGCTTCCACCACGAAGAAGGGCATGTCACCGAGGCGCGCCGACTGGCCAAAATTGCGCGGCACGCCGCCGATGAGGAAGCCCGGCTCCAGCCCGCCATGCTGCAGTATCCAGGCCAGCATGGACGCCGTGGTGGTCTTGCCGTGAGTGCCGGCTACCGCCAGCACCCAGCGTCCCTGGAGAACGTGCTCTGCCAGCCATTGCGGGCCTGAGGTGTAGGGCAATCCCTGGTCCAGCATATATTCCACCGCCGGATTGCCCCGGGACAGGGCATTGCCCACCACCACCACATCCGGTGCCGGCTGCAAATGCGCCGCATCCCAGCCTTCCATCAGTTCGATGCCCGCCGCTTCGAGCTGCGTGCTCATGGGCGGGTACACTCCCGCATCAGATCCCGTCACCCGGTGCCCCAGTGAAGTGGCAATCTGGGCAATGCCGCCCATGAACGTACCGCAGATACCCAGTATGTGAATGTGCATAATGATCGTTGAATTGGCGTCAATAAAGGTATGATACCCCATCCCTCTTCAGAACCCGGTTCATCATGCAGGAATTATTCATCGACAACGCGGAACAGCTTCAGGACTTCGTCCACAGGGCAGCAGACAGCGACTGGCTGGCCGTGGACACTGAATTCCTGCGCGAGCGCACCTATTTCCCGAAGTTGTGCCTGATTCAGGTGGCAAACGGTGAAATCGCCGCTGCCATCGATCCCATCGCCCTGAACGATCTCAGCCCCCTGCGGGATCTGCTGATGAACCCGGCTATCGAAAAAGTGTTCCACGCCGCCCGGCAGGACATGGAGATCTTCCTCAACGAATGGCAGGTGCTGCCTCAGCCCCTGTTCGACACCCAGCCCGCCGCCGCCCTGCTGGGCCTTGGCGATCAGGTGGGATACGGCAAGCTGATCCAGCAGGTGCTCAAGACCGAACTGCCCAAGGATCACTCCCGCACCGACTGGTCACGCCGTCCTCTGGACAAGGCCCAGCTGCGCTACGCCCTCGACGATGTCATCTACCTCGGCCAGGCCTACCGCAAGATGAAATCCCAGCTCGAACAGGCCGGACGGCTGACCTGGCTGGACGCGGAATTCCGGACACTGACCTCACCACAGACCTACTCCCTGGAACCCATGGACATGTGGAAGAAGGTCAAGGGACGCCAGCATATCAAGGGTATCAAGCTGGCCATCCTGCAGGCGCTGGCAGCCTGGCGTGAGGAGCAGGCACTGGCAAAAAACCTGCCGCGACGCTGGATACTCAAGGACGACGTGCTGCTGGAAATCGCCCGCCGCTCACCAAAGAACACACAGGAGCTGGAACGTGTTAGGGGTGTCGATGCGGGTTTCGTGAGAAAAAACGGCGACGCCATACTCGAACTGATCGAAAAGGCCAGACAGTTGCCAAAAGAGCAATTGCCGAGGGACAAACGCCCCGCTTCCCGCCCCACCCCGCGGCAGGAAGCCACCCTGGACCTGCTCGGCGCCGCCTTACGTCTCATCGCCGTGGAAGCCGGCCTGTCACCCCAGGTCATCGCCAGCCGCAAAGACCTGCTGGCACTGCTGAACCGGGAAGACAACTGTGCGCTGCTCCGGGGATGGCGGAAATCCCTGGCTGGCGAACCCCTGCAGGAGCTTGTCGAAGGCAAACGTCAGGTGGTTGTAGAACAGGGAACAGCAAAATTTCAGGCCCCCTGACCAAACCGGCGGTTTTTCACTTGGAGATAAAAAAGCAGCAACAAAGCAACTCTATTGCGGCCCCGAACCACAGGAGAGATAAATACATGATAGCCATCGCCATCCTGTTTTTCACTGCGGCCTTCACCTTGACCGCCAGTGGGAGAGAAATCAGCAGAGACGCCATGCTGAATGAAGCTGAATTCAAGGTCATCGAAGCACTTTGCACCAGTGAAAGGTTCACCGAATGCAGTGGGGACGCCACCGAACTGTGCCGATCACAGATGAAGTTCATCATCATCCCCCATTGCAAGAAAACCAGATTGAAGGATCTGCCCCAGACGCTGGACAATGCTCAGGCCCAGGCGGCGGCAAACCTAATGGCGAAATGTGCGGCGATGGCCTATCCTGTATTCAACCAACTCGATCTGGATGAATTCAGACGCTGCATGAGCCGTTAGCTCTTCCGCTGCCAGCCATGGAGAGCGAAGCGAAGGCTGGTAGACCCCAGTAGCCGCGAGGCCGCACTGCTTACCCGTCGTGCGCATAGCGCCAGAGGGGAAGCAAAGTAGGCATCCAAACGCGG
>NZ_JBHNMF010000281.1:0-4393 GCF_048562965.1 Thiolapillus sp.
AATAGGTTGTCAAAGGCCGAGTCGATTTTGGGGACTGGGATGTCCCAAAATCTATCACGAGGTCGAAGACACGCTTGTTTCGGGGTTGCTATCCTCTATTGATGGGATATTATTGAATACGGACTGCAGGATTGAATTTCCAGGATATTGAGTATGAGTGAAAATAACGACGGTAAAGGCGAAGACGGCAAGCTGCTGTATTGCTCATTTTGCGGCAAAAGCCAGCATGAAGTGAGAAAGCTGATCGCCGGCCCTTCTGTTTTTGTCTGCGATGAATGCGTGGAGCTGTGCAACGATATTATCCGTGAGGAAATGGAAGAAAGCGCGGAAGGTCCTGCTAGCAAATTGCCTACGCCGCATGAAATCAAGGAAGGTCTGGACAATTACGTCATCGGGCAGGACCAGGCCAAGCGGGTGCTTTCCGTCTCGGTTTACAACCACTACAAGCGTATGGATGCGCCCACAGGCAAGGACGAGGTGGAAATCGCCAAATCCAATGTCCTGCTCATCGGTCCCACGGGCTGCGGCAAAACCCTGCTGGCAGAAACCCTGGCACGCATGCTCAACGTCCCTTTTACCATCGCGGATGCAACCACTCTCACGGAAGCGGGCTATGTTGGCGAGGACGTGGAAAATATCATCCAGAAGCTGTTGCAGAAGTGTGACTACGATGTGGAGAAGGCCCAGACAGGTATCGTCTACATCGATGAGATCGACAAGATCTCGCGCAAGTCCGACAACCCGTCCATAACCCGTGACGTGTCCGGGGAAGGGGTGCAGCAAGCACTGCTGAAGCTTATCGAAGGCACCATTGCCTCCATCCCGCCCCAGGGCGGACGCAAACATCCACAGCAGGAATTCCTGCAGGTGGATACCAGTAAGATCCTGTTCGTGGTTGGCGGGGCTTTCGCCGGTCTGGACAAAGTGATCCGCAACCGTTCGGAAAAAGGCGGCATCGGTTTTTCCGCAGAGATCCGCACCAAGGACGAAACGCGCAGTGTTGGTGAACTGCTGCGGGACGTAGAGCCGGAAGATCTTGTGAGTTACGGCCTGATTCCCGAATTTGTCGGTCGTCTGCCCGTAGTCGCCACCCTGGAAGAGCTGGACGAAGATGCGCTGGTGCAGATTCTTACCCTGCCTAAGAATGCGCTCATCAAGCAGTATCAGCGGCTGTTCGAAATGGAAGGTGCGGAACTGGAAATCCGGGAGGATGCACTGCGCTCCATTGCCCGTAAAGCCATGGAGAGAAAGACTGGCGCCAGGGGCTTGCGCACGATCCTCGAACATGTGCTGCTGGATATCATGTATGACCTGCCGTCCATGGAAAACGTCAGCAAGGTGGTCATCGATCAGACTGTCATCGACGGAGAGAATGCACCCTACATCATTTACAGTGGGGATATGGATGGTGAACGACCGCGGGCGGCAGCCACCCAGGACTGAGTCCCCAAACCGGTGCCACCAAAGCACCGGTTTTGTTTTTTGCACAGGGATGTGCTTATGCTGCGAGCGCAGGGTACTGGAAATGCTCCTGACATTTCCAGCATTTCCTCCCTCCATGGAGGTCATGCGCAGGAGCAGCATGCAAATACCTGCGTGTATAGTAGGTGTAGAGATATGGAATAAACACCGGGCTTGAAATGGCTGTTTACAGCCCCATATAGAGTGGTAATCAGCGCTACCCGCCAGCTATCCAAATTTTTCCAGCCTTAGAACAAGAAGGCTGCAGTTTCTCAAGAGGAATAAATCATGGGTCAAGAACAAGGATCCAAACAATCCCCCGAAATCAGCACGCTGATTCCCGTGCTGCCCCTGCGCGATGTGGTGGTGTACCCCCACATGGTCATACCCCTGTTCGTGGGGCGGGAGAAATCCATCAAGGCGCTGGACGCCACCATGCAGGACAACAAGCAGATTCTGCTCGTGGCGCAGAAAAGCCCGGATGTGGATGATCCCGGCGTCAAGGATGTGTATGAAGTTGGCACCATGGCCAGTATCCTGCAGTTGCTGAAACTGCCGGATGGTACGGTCAAGGTGCTGGTGGAAGGCAGTAACCGCAGCCGTATCAAGGAAATCCGGGAAAAGGATGGCTATTACGTGGCAGAAGTAAGTCGCCTGGACGATGAGGATGAACTGCCAGAACAGGAAATGGAAGTGCTTATGCGCACGGCGACCGGCCTGTTCGACCAATATGTCAAACTCAACAAGAAAGTGCCTCCCGAAGTGCTGACCTCTCTGGCCAGCATCGATGAGCCGACACGCCTGGCCGATACCATGGCTGCGCACATGTCCCTGAAGCTGGACGAGAAGCAGCAGGTGCTGGAGATGCAAAGCGTGCGTGAGCGCCTGGAGCACCTGATGGCACTCATGGAGGGCGAGAACGATGTGCTGCAAATGGAAAAGCGCATTCGTGGCCAGGTCAAGAAACAGATGGAAAAGAACCAGCGCGAGTACTATCTGAATGAACAGATGAAAGCCATCCAGAAGGAGCTGGGTGAACTTGATGACGTGCCGAATGAGTTCGAGGAACTGGCGGAAAAGATTGAAAAAGCGGGGATGAGCAAGGAGGCCAGGACCAAGGCAGAAGCCGAACTGAACAAGCTCAAGCTCATGTCTCCCATGTCGGCTGAAGCCACTGTGGTGCGCAACTATATTGATGCACTGGTCAGTGTGCCCTGGAAGAAACGCAGCCGTGTACGCAACGACATTGCAAAGGCCGAAGCCGTTCTCGAAGCGGATCACTATGGCCTGGAAAAGGTAAAGGAACGCATCCTGGAGTATCTGGCAGTGCAGCAGCGGGTGCGCAAGCTGAAGGGGCCCATCCTGTGCCTGGTAGGACCTCCCGGAGTAGGCAAGACTTCCCTGGGGCAGTCGATCGCAAGAGCCACCAACCGGAAGTTCATTCGCATGGCGCTGGGCGGTGTACGCGATGAAGCTGAAATTCGCGGTCACCGCCGTACCTATATCGGTGCCATGCCTGGGAAGATCGTACAGAATCTGACCAAGGCCGGTGTACGCAATCCGCTGTTCCTGCTCGATGAGATCGACAAGATGGCCCAGGATTTCCGTGGAGATCCTGCATCGGCATTGCTGGAAGTGCTGGACCCCGAGCAGAACCATACTTTCCAGGATCATTATCTGGAGGTGGATTTCGATCTATCCGAAATCATGTTCGTGGCCACCGCCAACTCCCTGAACGTGCCGCCCGCGCTGTTGGACAGGATGGAGGTGATTCGTCTGTCCGGCTATACCGAAGACGAAAAGGTGAATATCGCTGAGCGCTATCTGGTTCCCAAGCAAATGGAGCACAACGGGCTGAAGGACAATGAACTGGTGATTCGTGAAGCAGCAGTGAGAGATATCGTGCGCTACTACACCCGCGAAGCCGGTGTGCGCAGCCTGGAACGGGAGATCGCCAAGATCTGCCGCAAGGTGGTGAAGGAGATTTTGCTGAAAGAGAACAAAGGCAAGAAAGTCATCGTTACGCCGAAGAAGCTGGAGCACTACTTGGGTGTGCAGCGTTTCCGCTACGGGAAAGCTGAAGAACGGGATCAGGTGGGGCAGGTCACCGGCCTGGCGTGGACCGAGGTCGGCGGCGAACTGCTCACCATCGAAGCGGCACTCATGCCCGGAAAGGGACGCCTCACTTATACCGGCCAGCTGGGTGATGTAATGAAGGAATCCATACAGGCCGCGATGACAGTCGTGCGCAGCCGCGCAGATGTGTTGGGGCTGGACAAGGACTTCCATCAGGAATATGACATTCATGTACACGTTCCGGAAGGCGCGACACCGAAAGACGGTCCCAGCGCTGGTATTGGCATGTGTACCGCCCTGGTGTCTTCCCTGACCCAAATACCCGTGAAGGCAGATGTTGCCATGACAGGGGAGATCACCCTGCGTGGAGAGGTGCTGCCCATCGGTGGTCTGAAAGAGAAACTTCTGGCAGCAGCCCGGGGTGGCATCAAGACAGTGATCATTCCCGAAGAAAACGAAAGGGATCTGAAAGAGATGCCTGCCAATATCACCCGCAGTCTTGATATCCGGCCGGTCAAGTGGATCGACGAAGTGCTGGAGATCGCGCTGCTGGAACAGCCTGCGCCGCGGGAAAAAAGCAAAGCTGCAGCTACTGCAGCCAGTGCCAAGGCTGGTGCGGGGAAGAAACCGCGAGGAAAGCGTTTGACCACGCATTGATCGGGGCATTGCAAAGTACAGACCTGCCGGTCGTGATCTGCGCTCGGCAGGTTTTTGATTTTATGTGACGATTATCGTCCCACGGCCAAGAATTTTACCGTGGAAGGCGCTTTTCCCTTGACAGTTTTCATCTGCGCTTGGTATAAAACGCACGCTTTTATGGAGCCTGGATATCTGCTGTTGCACTGGCAATTCGTTC
>NZ_JBHNMF010000282.1:0-4391 GCF_048562965.1 Thiolapillus sp.
CAGCCAGTCCCTTTTTCGCCCGGAAGTGGTCTTGTAACGCTGGTGTGAGATAAAAGCGTCCGCCTCTTTCAGGACAGCAGCGCCTTTCTTTCCACGAAGATCGGCAGGTTGTCCACTGGTAAACAGCGGTGGAATTCCCCAGAAAGGAAGCAGCTCAAAGAATCGCTCGGTGAAATCTGCCAGGCTGTAGAAGTCACCTCCAGCAATAACCTGACGTTCGAGAAAATCCGCCAGCTTGTGCAAACGTAAGGGCCGCACTTGGAACAACTGCTGAAGCACCATATCGAATAGCTCTAGCTCTCCGTCAACCGCGTTGAGATCTAAGCGCTTGTTGATACGCTTTATCCAAGGGACAAAGCTCTCACCCATCTCGTACCAAATTCGCGCCTCATCAACACGATGAAAATCCGTCAAACCACCTTGGTCAGAGGCATGGTTTAGCCCCACGAGGACAACGACTAATCCATCTACCCCCTCATAATCTTGGATAGTACGGTTACGGTACCAGGTAAGACGATCCTCCTCATCGATCCAATCACGTTCACCATTTGGCCCTATGGCGCCTAGCACTGCCATCTTCTGGTGCAGTTGAGCCTCCGCATCGGGATCTCGACACCACTCACGCCACAACCCTGTGGCAACACGAAAGCAACATTTAATGTTCTGTTTCTGCAGCCAGGATAGACGGTGGTCATCCAACGCCTTAAACAACGCAAAAACGCTCTCAGGGTCCAGGCTCTGAACGATAAATCGCGCCTCCCTAGGCCCATCTGATATCTTTAGTACATGATCCCATTCACCTTTCAGGTATTCGATCAGTGACTCAATATAGAGATTCATGGCTGCGGCTCCTTGCTGCCCGGATTGTGGACAATTGAAACTGCGTCGGATAGCTCCACGAGGAATCCGCCCTGTTGTAGAGCCTCCTCCACCCAAGACGTATCCGCCGCTACCGCGTAGTCCCTCGTGACAGATTCGCTGCCATTCCAACCCAGAGCAACCACTAGTTGCTTGTCACCCAAAGCGATACCGTAATGGGCGAAAACCCGCGCGTAGAACTCCGTCAGGCGCACTCGCTCACCAGGCTCGACTAAGGCTGCAACCAGGAAACGTAAAAGCTGCGGAGGCAAAACAAACCGTTGCCCCTTGCCAGTACGAGGAACAACCAACCCAAGCTCTTTGGCGATTTTTCGGAATATTTGAAAACCATGTTTATCGGCCTCAGTGAGCTTTTCTGAGGAGTTCGCTACTTTTCTCAGTACCCGATACAACATTTCTTCGATACGTTCGAAGGAATTCTGGGCAAGCTTTCTAACTGCGGAACCACTCTTTGCATTGGGGTCAGCAACAATCCAAGAATACCCCCCAATAAACCCATCTGCGTGGTTACTGGGATCGTCAATTCGTTGAGCTTGAAAGCAGAGACTGCGCAGAACCTGCATGCAGGTAAGTATCTGCAACAGATCAATCTTTTCCAGAGATCCAAGCGTTGACCGATATATGTTGTTTAGTTCACTGGCAAACAAAAATGCTTCAGGAACGCTTGCAGCAGGAACCCAACCCAGTGGCGCGCGCTTGTCTTGATCGTAAAGACGATAGGAGGTCAGCGCTTCTTCAATAAAATGTGCTAATTCGCTGATCGAGCCAACGGCATCTTCAAGAATAGATCGAAGTCCAATCTCAATGCCTTCTCTAAGTTCGACCAAATCACATTGCGCAAGATACTCATAATTTGCACTAGAACGTATGGCGTCAACAGCCGTATGTCCTTCACTAGAAAATAGATGGGCTAATTGAAGAAACAGTAACTCCCCTCCTCGGGCCATAAAATTGTGTCGATCCATTGCGAAATATTTCTTTGCATCATCCCAATGTTGAAGATCGGCATCTTTTACAGCCTTGGAGTGCAACCAATCCACCTCTCTTGCCAACAAGGTAGGTGAGGCAGGTAAAAAGCTATGGGTGACCCAGGTTCTATTCTTTGCCACTCCAACAAAGCCAGCAAAGAGACTCTGAAGCAATCGGACCGCTTCATCTTTTTCTTCACTGGAACCTGATACGCGGGCCTTGATGTCCTCCAAAGCCTGCCGATAGGCTTTCTGATGAACCGGGTGGCGCGTTTCAAGCTTAGAGGAAGGAAAAAAGGCAAATAACTTGAGTGCTATCCGATCATCCGGCCAGTAGCATGGAGGATCATCACCAGTCTCGAGCCTCAAGCTATAGGCGCCATTTCGGTGTCCGCCCTTTGGCGACACGAAAACCAGTAAAAACTCGGCCAGATATTCCACCGGAGTCTGGTCTTTATAAAAGCGCCGACCATAGAGCCGAATAGCTGGATTGGTCTGATCCGCCGGAATGCCACGCTCACTGGTTGATGGAAATCGATCCAACAGGATATCCTGGTCTGTACTCATTTTCTCCTGCTCCGCCATTAGCCTTGCTCTAAGATGTTTTGGTCTTGATCCAGCAAGAATCGATGCAGATGGACCTCGCCATCAATGCCCGCGCGGAGCAATTCGATCTCATCCTTGCGACGCCTCCTATCCTCGGTTACTTTCAGCAACTCAGCCCGAAACCAATCCAACTGCGCCTGATGGATGGGTGACAGGGCGTTGCCCAACTCGCCGGCATCGCGGCGACGAATGTAATCCAGCAACGGCAGTGTCAGATCAAGCCTGGCCCGTCCCCTATCGAAACTCAATACCGGCACTCGCCGATCTGAATCAAAATCCAGATCAAAGTCCCTAAACGGCAAGGTTTCTATGACCAGTTGGGTGGGCTGCACCACGCCCAAATCTGAACGGCGCAGGGTCAAATAGAGTGTGTCATGCCTCGAAAATAGACTGGCACTAAATCCGGAGAATACTTCCAACAGAACCCGCAAACAGGACGTGCACAAGCGATTGGCATCCGGGCGGGATAGTGTCAGCTTTTCAGCCTTCTGCCAGTGGTCGAATTCTCGGAGACTAGGTGAATGCAAAAAGGCATCAAGAAACACGGCTGCAGGCTTGTCCTTATCCTGTGCCACGTTTCCGAATAGATAGGCCATGCGCCGCAAAGCAAAACGCCAACGTACGCCAGCCGACTCAGCTGCTCGCTGCCGCCAATGACTGCCAAGCCCATCCAGCCATGCTGGCAAGACAGCCCAACCAATACCGGCCTCGGATGGGAGTCTGCACTCAAAGTTCACTCCAATCGGCGCGCCAAAGGTCGCCCGCCGTACTAACGTCACAGCATGCAAACCTTCAGCCTGGGGCCATGGCTTGCCAGCGCGATAACCAAAAAAGCCCTCACTGAACAGGATACGCTCCAGCCCGGTGATCCCTTGCTCCTGTCCCTCTGCCGTGGATGCGGTCACTTGTTGCTGCGCCTCAGCACAACTCATACCACCAGTAAGACCAAAGGCCAACTGGGCAACAATCTGGCGTAGTGTCAGGCGTTGCTCATATGCACTGAGACGTTGATAAATCCAGCGTACCCGCTCCTCTACTATAGACCCGGCATCAAGTACGGCCTTGCGGTTTAGTTGCAGTGGGCAAGCTTGCTCGGCGCTGCAACCATCACATTGCTTCCACGCTTCATGTTCTACCAGTTTTGTCAGGATCTTGGCGCCAAGTGCAACGTTGTCCAGGCGAGTGAGATTGATGATCACCAACTCTTTGCCAAAACCTTCCAACCTATGCCTGTCCAGAGGACCATCGCCAAGCGACTGATCCAACTGCTTGAGAATCACACTCTCGATATCTTGTCCGAAGCCCGCCTCCTTCGCGTAGCCTGCTAGGCTGTTAAGTAAAGGACCAGTGTTACTGACAATTAACCAACTTCCAGACTCGGCGAATGCCTGGCCTAACCACTGTTGTCGGCGCTCGGCACTCAGCTCGCTCATGTCCTTAACGATGGTGATTGGTCCGTTAGGCCCTTTGATATCCTCACGCACACCGAGGGGATCTTTAAGAGGTGCGCTTGCGGGCAAAGCTCGCAGTTTTTTTAACACGTCCAACGCAACCGTAGACTTGCCGTCTCCAGCATGTCCTGTCAGCACTACAACCCGTTGCCCATTGTCAGTCAGCACTTTTACTAACCGACCGATTAACGGGAACGGCTCATAGAGATCACCGAAATAGGGGCTCAGTGCTTGTGATTCCGCTAATGCGTTAGCACCACTAGCACCGAGATTGTGCAATGAGTTCAAATAAGTAATGAACCCATTCTGTTGAATCTCCATTCTCCCTCACACGTTCACGTTGAATTTAAAACCATCTGTATTAGAGTTACTAGAGTTTAGAGTAAGCAACATTGTTCCACCGTATATTTTCGGGTGAAATAAAGTTGCTATTTTGTTCATACTGCCCGTTAGAGCTTGTTCTATACGCTGATTGCTGCATCCTGCT
>NZ_JBHNMF010000283.1:0-4365 GCF_048562965.1 Thiolapillus sp.
GAGGCAGGCTTGTACTCATCTTAGGGGTGAGTAGTTACCAAAATAGCAACTTTATTTCACCCGAAAATATACGGTGGAACAATGTTGCTTACTCTAAACTCTAGCAGGTAGATAAAAGCGAAAGAAAAACCTTTGCCGGAATAGTCACGGGCCATCGCAGCGATTCGCGGTCCATAACGCACGGAGACCGGGCATTCGGGATCACGAACCACGATGACCGTACCTCTGTTACCGGTCAGTCTGTACAGAGAAGAAGCCTTGCCCTGCAATTCAAAAAAGGCCACATCCGCCAGCTTCCTGCCGATGCCAGCCGTTTCCGGCGGAATCAGCTCGACACCTGGCCAGTGGGTGGCCTGGGAAGAATCATAAGGTTCCAGTGCCTGTGCATTTGCGGTCAGGATAGCTATCGACATCAGTATGGATTTGAACACTGGCCCGACACGGCTGTTCCGCGCCGCAACCGGCATGGGAAATGACGCTGCTCCCGTCCAAAATTTCAGGCTGTTGAACATGCTGTGTACCCTGATCGTCATTTGTCCTTTCATCCGCAACTGTTGTCTTACTCAGATAGACCGGCTGCAGAAAGGTTCCATTACAGGCCCAGTTCACGCCAGCGTCTGGCAATGCGTTTGACGGAAACAGGATAGGCGGTCTTCAGCTCCTGCGCAAAGAGGGATACACGCAGCTCTTCCAGCATCCAGCGGATTTCCTCAAGGCGCTGATCGACGACCGATTTGCCGTTGGCCGCCTGCCAGCGCGCCAGCCAGTCCGCATGAACCGCCTGCAGCTCGTTCATACGCTGCTGGTCACGCAGGGCGCCTCCGCCGCGCAGCTTGTCGAGACGATGGCCGAGCGCCCTGAGGTAGCGGGGATACTGAAGCAGCTGCTCCCAGGGAACCTGTTGCAGGAAGCCGTGATACACCAGCCTGTCCAACTGGCTCTGCATGTCCTGGGTGGAGGCCAGCCAGTCGATCTGGGTGATGCTGGAGAGATTTTTTCGCACCTGCTGGTACGCCGCCAGGATATCTCCGGCCAGCCGCGTGATCTCAGCGGCATGAGTCGAGAGATCACCACTGTATTGTTGCAGGCGCGCCTCAAAGCTTTTCTGGTCGCGTATGTCGGGACGGTCCAGCAGGAAGGTACGGTCGATGATGAGCGCCAGCAGTTCCGATTCCAGATCCTGCTTTCCTTTAACAGCGGGAGAAACCGGGGGTTTTGCCGCTTTCGCATACTGCAGCCGCATCTGCTGCAGGCCCGGCAGTTGCTTGCGCAGCTGGCGCATTTCTTTGGGCATGGCCAGCATGAACAGCCGGCGCAGCCCGGCCCGGTGGGCGATACGGGCTTCGTTTTCGGAACCCAGCACCTCGATGGCCACACTGTCACCTTCATCCACCAGGGCCGGATAGGCGGTAAGGGTAATGCCGTGATTGCGCGTCTCTACCTGTTCGGGCAGTTCAGCGAAATCCCAGCGGCTGAGTCCCTGTCTGGCCAGTTCGTGTGTACCGGCTTGCGGGGGCAGTGTTTCTGCCCTGTCTGCATAGCGCTGCTGTAGCGACAGGATATCGCGGCCCGCAGCCAGGGTCTGGCCCTCGGTGTCGATGACCCGAACGCGCATACGAAGATAGTCCGGCAGCGCCGCCTCGTTCCAGGCGTCTTCGGGTACATAGGTGCCACCGGACAACTGTTTCAGTGCCTGTCCCAGCGCCTGGACGAGAGGAGTATCACTGACCTGCAGTTTCTGCAGCGCGCGGGCGGCATAGTCCGGTACAGGTACGAACTGCTTGCGCAGGGACTTGGGCAGCCCCTTGAGCAGGGTGACCAGTTTTTCTTCGAGCAGCCCCGGCACCAGCCAGTCCAGCCGTCCCGGGCTGACCTGTTTCAGCGCCCCGGCGGGCACCACCAGGGTCACACCATCGGCTTCGTGGCCAGGCTCGAAATGATATTCCAGGGGCAGGCGCATGCCGCTAATATCCAGTTCCTTGGGAAACTGGGCCTCGGCACTGGCATCGCTTTGCCTGGCCATCACGTCTTCCAGCTCCATGTGCAGCAGGCGCAGCTTATTCCTGCTGGCCTTGCGCAGCCATTTTTCCAGCTGGGCCTTGCTGTAGACGCCTTCGGGAATGCGCTGGTCGTAAAAGGCATACATGCGCTCTTCGTCCACCAGCAGATCGAGCCGCCGGGTGCGGGCTTCCATGTCCTGCACGTATTCCACCAGTTCGCGATTGTGCCGCCAGAAAGGCGCACGGGTATGGAAGTCGCCCTGCACCAGCCCGTAGCGGATGAAGATCTCCCGTGACTGTTTGGGATCGATAGGACCGAAATTGATGCGCCGCCGGGGCACCAGCACCACACCGAACAGGGTGACCTTTTCATAGGCGCCCACCTGGCCGCGCTTTGCCTGCCAGTGAGGTCCGGAATAGCTGTGCCTGACCAGGTGCCCCGCCAGGGACTCTATCCATTCGGGCTGCACCCGGGCGCATACCCGGGCATAGAGCTTTGTGGTCTCCACCAGCTCCGCCGCCACCAGCCACTTGGGGTTGTTGCCGAACAGCGCGGAACCGGGGAACAGGTGAAACTGGCTGTTGCGGGCACCCAGGTAGCCCTTGCCCTTCCCTGTCTGCTTGAAACCGATATGGCTCAGCAAACCCGACAGCACGGCGCGGTGCAGGGTCTCGTAGCCGGGAAATTCCTTGTTGTCCCGGTAGCCCATGTCGTGCATCTGGGCGCGCAGCTGGCGGTGGATGTCATGCCATTCGAGAATACGGGTATAGGAAAGAAAGTATTCGCGGCACAGGCGGCGGAACTTGCGCTGGGTCAGGTGGCGGCGCTTCTCCTCGACGAATTTCCACAGTTCGAGAAAACCCAGGAAATCGGATTCTTCGTTGACGAATAGCGCGTGGGCCTCGTCGGCCTGCTGGCGCTTGTCCATGGGACGGTCGCGGGGATCCTGCACCGACAGGGCGGCCGCGATCACCAGCATCTCCCGCAGGGCATGGGTATGGGCAGCTTCGAGAAGCATGCGGGCGATGCGCGGGTCTACAGGCAGGCGCTGGATCTTGCTGCGGTGACTGTAACGGCTGATGCGGGCAAAGCCGGTATCGATGACATGGCGTATGCCCGGCACGGTCAGGGAGGTCTCGGCCACGTTGGTCGCCAGCACGATACGCCGCTGCCCGGACGGCTTGAAGATGCGCCCCTGGTCTGCCGGGCTGAGCCGCGCATACAGGGGCAGAACTTCCGTCACCTGCAGGCGATGCCGGTGCAGGCTTTCTGCAGTCTCACGGATTTCCCGCTCGCCGGACAGGAAGACCAGGATGTCTCCCCTGTCTTCCTTGGAAAGTTCATCCACCGCATTCAGGATGGCCTGCTGGGTGGCATCACCCCGCTCGCCACTGTCCTCGTCTTCTTCCGGCGGCGCATAACGCACTTCCACCAGCCAGGTGCGGCCGGATACCTCGATCACCGGAGCATCAGAGAAATGCCTGGAGAACTTCTGCGGATTGATGGTCGCCGAGGTGACGATGAGCTTGAGATCACGGCGCTTCTTCAGCAACTGCTTCAGGTAGCCCAGCAGGAAATCGATGTTCAGGCTGCGTTCGTGAGCCTCATCCAGGATGATGGTATCGTATTCGTTGAGAAAACGGTCCTGCTGGATTTCGGCCAGCAGCATACCGTCAGTCAGCAGCTTGATATGGGTGCTCTCGCTCACCCGGTCGTGAAAACGCACCTTGTAGCCCACGGCCGTGCCCAGCTCCCGCTCCAGTTCGGAGGAGATGCGGCTGGCCAGGCTGCGCGCAGCGATGCGCCGCGGCTGGGTGTGGGCGATGCGGCCATAAATGCCCTGCCCCACGTCCAGGCAGATCTTGGGCAGCTGGGTGGATTTACCCGAACCCGTTTCACCACAGAGGACGATGACCTGGTGTTTTGCGATCAGCTCACGTATTTCTTCCAGACGCGCGCTAATGGGCAGCTCGGCCGGGTATTCCGGCACAGGCAGCGACTCCCTGCGCGCCTGGACCGCCGCTGCCGACCTGTGGATACGCTGTTCCACATCGGCAAGAACGGCGGGGTCGAGCGGCCTGTCCTGCTGTACCTGCCGGGACAGGTTCTGCAACTGGCGGCTCAACCGGTGCCGGTCTTTCAGCAGGCATTGGCTGATCTGTTTTTTCAGGTTTTCTACGGCAGCAGGCACGGGTTCTCGGCACGGAGGAATGGTGGGTGGATTCTACCGCGAATCCTGGCTGCTATACTCTGCCGGATGATTTTCCGGCGCATCAACCTGGCTCTCGTGAGCCTGCTCCTGGCGGTGACGGCCACCTGTGCCAGTGCAACGGATGCACTGAGCCAGGTAAGAAACATGCCCGA
>NZ_JBHNMF010000284.1:0-4359 GCF_048562965.1 Thiolapillus sp.
TATGCCCCTCCACAAGAATGCGGTGCGGTTTGATCTTGATTGCGTCAATGGTTTCCCGCATCTCCCGCAAGGTGTCTTGAGTCAGTGAAGCGCTGCCTAAATCAAAATGAAAGGTGGCATGGTGCAGCAGCTCGCCGGAGACGGGGCGGTTGGAGTGGTCGAACGCATTGCTGCCGGATGGTTTGGAATCAGCATCTTCCCACACCACTTCCACGGTAATGTGTGTCACGGGCTGTGCTTTTCCGATGGCAAACTGCTCTTTGCGTACAAATTGTGCAACGTCGCTTCGGCTGGGGTCTTTCACATAAGTGAACTCAGCCTGGCGTGCAATCCAGTCATCTTTCTTATGTGTCGGTTTTGATGGCTTGGAAATAACTGGGGGGGCATCCTTGGAAAAGAAAGAGCACCCGGGCAAAACCACTGCCATGGCCAATACTGGCGCCAGGACAACCCGTTTTTTCATCAGCGGAAAACCTCAGTTGTTGTAGGTGTTGGATGCAGAAAACGGTCTACGTCATCCACACATCCGGATAACGCCAAAGTAGCCAAAGCTGCTACAAGCATCAGTTTGGGCATGCTGTTCTCCGTTGCTTTAGCCGGTTAACCACAAGAAATCCTGCCAATATGAACAGCGTTCCCCAAACGATGTTCCGTGTCGTTCTAAATATGGGTAGCGCGGACTGTTTGACATAGGAAAAAGCGACCGGGCCGTATCCTTCGTTCATTGAAAGCGCGGCCGGTTTTTCTTTCGCATCGCTACCAAAATGACTGGGCCACAATCCCAGGGTCAGCGCGGACATCACACCGGTTACCACCGGATGGACCACTTGCCATGAGGAGATAATGCGGTCGTCGTCGGGCGCAGGGGCATCCTTGGCAGACGCCACAACGGGTAACGACAACAGCAAAATCAAAATGACGCGCATTGGCCAGAGCCCATTCACCTAGAGTTGCGGAAGATTCTAGCCGGGCATCAACGCCATGAATAAAACCTAAACGTTGGAAAAAGGCGTTTTGGGGTGTTTTTTCCAAAGGATCCCACCGTCTCACCAAAATACTGGCCGGTTCTTGCTCGGCGGACATCGGGAGTGTTCACCGATGGACGGTGTGGCGGAACAAAGCACATAGCCACCCTGCCCCCTCAGAGAACAATGGGTCTCAACACGCAATTCGAACCTTTCGCCGCACCAATGGACAAAGATTTTCTTCTATCCCGAATCGTTCTGGATATGCGCCAAAAAAGTGATAATTTCGGAGTTTATCCTGTCACGAATGAATTAAAATCAGAAATAGGGGTCAACCTGGATAAGGCCACAAGATGTTGTGGCAGGAATGAACGGAAGGAGAATTCGAGATGTGGTACATGATTGGACTGGCCGTAGGTATCGTAATCCTAACTGTGGCACTGGTCGTTCGTGACCAGAAACGCCAAGCGCAGGAAGTGGCCCAAGCGGCCACCGGCGCAGAGGCAGGAGAAGTCACACCAAGTATCTGGCACAACTACCCTGTGAAAAGCACCCTGGCGGTATTGGTACTGCTGGCTACGGGGGTGGTTCTCGTGCGCGCGGTGCTCATAGAGATGCCGGGGACCATCATCTTGTTTGCGGTACTGGCGAACCTGGGGGCCTGGTTGGCCCTGGCGGCCATGCGCGCTTATCCGCCGGAGGAGGCGCCGACATGGGAAGATGTATTTGATGAGGAAGAATACTACGACGTAGAGAATGATCCTAGCCCATTGGCACTGAATGCATTTAACTTGGGCTGTAATGAGATTTCTCCTTGGTACAGCGATTAACTGTATTGAATGTTCGACTATTATCCGGCCGTGCCCGCTATCCATTCACCTGTTCGGCGTATCGGTTGACTTGGAAAGCGGGTTCAAGAACCAGGTGGTACCTTGTGGTCGGTGACCCATGGTGTTCGTCAATTCACTGCTCTTGTTTTCTTTGGGGAAATCGCTTTTCGCACCCATCGGTTCAGGCCCCCTGCTCATTACGTCGTATATATTGTCATAATCTTGCCATGGACTGAATCCGGCAGTACCATTGCGCTCTATAGCAATTTTGTAAGCCATGAGCCAGCCGCGCATGGCTTCGTTGTGTTGTGCATTGGCATTAGGGCCGCTGAAGTCTTTCATCCGGGGCCGCAATTCCTGCAAGGTTTTTTCTTGGTCCGTCCAGGGTAAATTTCCATTTTCGTAGGCGGCCATGCGAGTCGCCATATAGGTCTTGGTGCCCAGTTCGGACAGCCCCATCAGGTTGGCCTCATGGCGGTAGCTCTGTTGCAGCACCTCCTTGGGGGAGGGCCGATCACCAGAGGTATTGAGCAGCTCTGTACGGAATGCCTTGGCTTCTGCTATGTCTTGTTCCAAAGCCGCCTTTTCCTGTATCAAATCTGTTTTTTCACTGTCTCCAAAACCGAACAACGTGGGTTCTGATGAGGCTTTTGGTATTTGAGCATTGACCTCTTCCAGCCGTTTTTCAAGGCCGGCAATAACCTCAGACTGGTGGGCCGCCAGTCGTTTGTTGAATTTGCTTCCAAGCTGGTCCCATGCATATCCGACAGAAGCCCCGGTGGTTTTGAATTGAGTAATCTGCTCCTGAAACTCATCGGACATGCTGGCGGCTTTTTCTACGGCAGCCGCGTAATAACTGTTCTCCCATTGAGCATTGAAGGCCCTTTTCCGAGCATTGTACTTACGATGATGACCATTGTTCTTATACTGCTCCTTAGCATTGTTGGCACCTTCGGCATACCGTTCTTTGGCCTCGGTTGTCGCGGCATCAAAGGCGGCTTCCGGAGACGAAAGGCGCTCCATTCCATCGTTGGCGCCATTTTTGATGGAGGAATAGAGGGAAGTGGGGCCTTTGCCCTGATTGTCGAGAAGCTGCGCTAGTTTACCGGACTTGACCGGGCCTTGAATGCGTTCTCCCTCAGCCATGCGATCACCATGTGTTTTGAGAAACTCTTTCCCGGGCCCCTGGCCTGGGCCGATATAGTCCTTCAGCACAGCGCCCTTTTCCTGATTTAGCAGATTGTCGAATCGCACAGACGCACCACCGGAGTTAAAATCCACCCAGGTTTTGAACCCGGCCAATGATTCGGCTTGAGAAGACGTTAACCGGGGGTCCTGGCGACGAATGAAATCGAGATTCTGGTCATATTGTTGATGGAAGGTATGGTTCATTTCGTTTGCCTGATCGGCAGTAATGAATCCTTGTTTAACCCCGGCATGAGTCAGCCCTCGGAAACGGTCGGGGTTCCACTTCGTTACGACCGGGAGACCTTGTTGCCAATTCTGATATATGATGTCTGCGTAACTACCACCGATGGCTCGCTCGAAGGCCTCCATGGTGCTGGCGGTTTCCTCCAGACGCTTTTGTTCCATTTCGGCTTCTTCGAGTTGGTTGGAATAAGATTCGACATCCCGCGCTTCATTGTCAAAGGAGACATTCTCCGATGTGGCTGCTGCCCGGGTAAGCTGAGCGGCTTCACTAAACGCCAGAGAACCACTGCGCACATGTTGCAGGTCGACGCTGCCCTCCTTGCTCGCCGCCTTGATCCAGTCGTGGGCGGCTTCGGCTGCCTCTTTTGCGCTTAGCTGAACGCCTAACCGCCCCGATGACAAATCGTGAGACATTTGGTCCTTAAGCTGTTGCCTCTCCTTTTTTCCCCGCTTTCCCTTGGGCGTATCCGCCGCCAAGGCAGCATATCCCTGAAAATAAGATGTAAGGTCCGCCTTTTTCTGGTCAGACAACCGGGAACTTCCCCCAACACGGTCCAGGATAGCGCTTTGCACCGACCGCATGTCCTGGCCGGTAACTGTTTGGGTGCCACCACCGGTGGTGGTATAACTGGCACCAACGCCCTGTTTGGATACAGCTGACCCGATGGCTTGAACAGCGCCGACACGTTTATTGGTCAATGTGGACACTCGCGCTTTGGCCGCACTAAGCTGAGTGCTGAGCGCTTTGCGCATTTGCCCTGTTCCCAACCAGGATTGGGCACCTGCCGTGGGATCGGGTACCGATGCTCCCCGTGAATACTGGCGACCGACATGCCGGCCGGCATTTGAGACCTTGTTGCCCGAATAACCAAACAGCGGTTCCACCTTACGTAACTTGGGCGACGCTGAAGACGCATCGGTCTTGCTGGAAGCCGATTTACCCGCGGCCCCGGCAATGTTGGTCATAGCATAAGCGCCGCCGCCGAGGATGGCCAGGGTAATCATTGGTGTAGCCGCCAGGATTTCTGACGAAACCATGAGCTTTGTGGAAACGATATCGTAGAAGTGAATCGGATTGAAAGCGCCGTGCTGCCAGCTCCAGTAGAAGTTCTTAAATGCGGTTTTGGTTTGCT
>NZ_JBHNMF010000285.1:0-4354 GCF_048562965.1 Thiolapillus sp.
TAGACTCGGATTCCTCCGGGCGTCTTCGGCAGACAAGGACGACGGAGGAGGCCAGGGCATTGGTGCCTTTTGCAAGAATCCTGCCCGAGCCCTCTGTACGTACAGGCCATGTCCCATCAATGGAGAAGCCAGCCTGAATTACGGCCTCCAAGAAGGTCTCCCATCCGGTATTTGTGGTACTGCCTTCCTTTGTTTCCGACTGCTTGAAGGCGTAGTAGATGGAGACGGGAAAGGCCGGGTGGGCCTGCTCAGCCAGGTTGTGCAGGGCCTTTTTCATACCCTCAAGAAAAAACCCCTCGGCTTTTTCCTTGCTGCCGTGACGGTAGGGCGTGGCCACCAGCTCTTCCGCCTTGGGCACGGCCAGTGTGGCAAACAGGCTGGGATAAATGAGCTTCAGGCTGCTGCGGAGCCAAACATAGAAGAAATCTGAAAGGTCAGCGTAGCCAATGTTGTCGTAATAAGGAGGGTCTGTAGAGATTACCTTACTAGCGCTTAATTTTTGGGTTCCAGCATCTTGTTGGCTTGCCCTTCCTTGTGCATTGGTTGGAAGGAATGCCACAGCCATTCTTCCCTTATCTATCGCTGTGGAGAAGTTACCTCCGGAGTTGCTTAACGGGTTAGATTCTGCAAAGTCCCACACCATAGGGATTGCTTGTCGGGCAAAGGTTTCGCGGAAAGCACCTCTATCACTCATCCATGATGTGATCGTTGACCACAAATTAGCCCCTTTATCTAACGCAAACGCCAAATACACCACCACCGCATCGCCATAGGCGGTGCCGCCGGCGTCGAGTCCCTGGCCGTCATCGTCCCAGCCGGATTTGCAGGCGTCTTCGATGACCTTTTCGCGGGCCTCCTGTACCAGATCGGAGAAGGTGGTCAGCGCCACCAGTTGGCGGGGGGTGAAGAGGTCGCCGTAGATTGTCATCCCATACATTGGTGGCGAAAACCAACGCGGGTTTGCCGGCATCTCCACTTCTGGCTTCCATTCTGGGCGCGCTTGACTGGCGATGTCTTCGTATTTCTCTGTGGGTGCAAGGTACACTCGGCCACGATTTCCTTCAGCCACAATAGCCATCAGTCGTTGGCCCATGTGACCTGCCCGGGCTTCGGCATAGATGTACTTCGGCTCAATCGGACTCCCTGAAAGCAGGCAGCTAAAGCTGGCTCCACGGCCCAGCTTGGTGCCCTTCTTCGCCTCCACCGGCGGCTTGCCCACCCGCACCACGAAGCGGTAGCTGTCACCCTCTATGACCGGCTCCACCCAGGCCTCCTTGCCCTTCTTGCTGGAGAGCACGAAGCTGGAGACCAGCGGCACATCCACATGAGAGAAGGCCGGATTGGAGCTTTTCACGGTACGTGCCCAGAGCCAGGCGATGACGGTCAGCTCCTGCCCTTCGTATTGCTTGAGGTCGGGCCGCTCGGCGACCATTTCCTTCGTGATCTTCACCTTCGGATAAAGGTGGTCGATGCGCTTTTCTGCCTCTTCGCGCATCCAGTGGCCGTAGCGGCGCACATCTTCGGCAAGTCCCGTGGCGCCGGGCCAGTCGTCGGTCAGTCGCCCCCCTCCCTTGCCCTCCCCCCGCCGGGGGGAGGGTTGGGTGGGGGAAATCGGTCCCACCGGCGCGCGGCCGGCGAATCTGGGCGGGATCTCGATCATGGCCTTGTTGATCATCACCGCCACCGGGTTGAGGTCGGAGGCCCATGCTTCCAGCCCCAGCCGCTGCGCTTCCAGAGGGATGGCGCCGCCGCCGGCGAAGGGATCATGGAAGGCGGGCAGCTTGTCCGGGTTGAACAGCTCGGCGGCCTGGGGGTGATCCCTGTTCAGCTCGCAGACCTCGCGCCAGCTCTCGCGGATCTCGGCGCGGGCACGCTCCAGCACTTCTTCGTTGTTGGTGTTTTCCCACTTGACCAGTTCGCGGATGATGTCAAACAGCTTCTCGCGCCGCTTGGCAGCCTCTTCCTTGTTGACGCCATACCTGAACCCGCCGCCCTGTTGGTAACCGGGGTCGTTGACCATCTGCGCAAACAGCACCGCCCGCGCCGCGGCCAGCGGCCGCCGCGCCCACCACAGGTGCAGGGTGCTGGGGTGCCCGTGGCGGATGGACTTCTCCCTTGCGGCATTACGGTTGATGTCATCCAGCGGCAGGGCGACTTCGATGAGTTTTTTGGGAGATTTAACGTTCGTCATAGATTATTCCGTGTTTTCGTTTGATGGCTCATCCCTGAAATCGTCCATCAATCTCAGGCAGTAGTTAATGCCAGAAATAACAGTATCCATTTCAGTCAAAGATGCTTCTACATTATTGTGTGCAAACCTATTCCTAACTAATCCAAACATTCCGGCAAATAGGTCTCGGTGAGCCTGCTTTTCGCTTGGATGCATATAGTTAAAATACTCAGAGTTGCTTCCAAACAATTTATTGATCAGGTCAACACCATCCATATCTCTAGGAAGTCCATATTTATCGCATATCCTGTCTTTTAGAATTACAAAAGCTTTTCTGATCGCTGAATCAAACTGCCCAGTTTTAATAAGAACTCGTATCTCGTTGCGAAGGTCAGCATCAACGTAGGAAAGATTATTGGCCCATTCGCGTATTTGCTCTTCGCCTGTCGGCAAGTCGTGTTCGATGATGTCTATAATGTCCTGGGAACAGGAGCTTATGTCATTCCTTTCTAGGTAGTGAATCATAAAGTGGACATGTCTACCTGCATTGCCCAAAGAGCAGCCTTCTGGGATGATTGAGTACAAATATTTAATTCTCTTTTCCAAGCCTCTCGCATCTAGTAATAGATCCTCGGCAGAACGACCTTGATCAAATTTTTCTTTAATGATTTTGGCGTACTCACGAACAGAGTCGATTTCGCCAAGTATTTCCTCGATATAGATCAACATTCACTTTGGCCAATTGTGTCTTCCGGGTTGACTGCTAACGACATCAGGTCTTTCAATTCATAATTGATACTAGCCACCCCGAAACCCGGTTCTACGCTGAATGGGTTGCGGATATAGTACGGTCCCTCGTAGTCATCGCCATCGACGATGACAATGGCCAGGATGAATTTGTCCGCCTGGTTGAGGGCATAGAGAATCTCATTGCGGCTGACGGTGATGGTGGTCTGGCCGCGGGCTCTGCCCTTGACTTCGATGTGGCGGTCGGACTTGAGGGAGCCGTCTGGGTTGGGCTTGGGGCGGGCGGTGATGTCCCAACCGCATTTCTCCGCAGAGACATCCCAGACTTCATGGCCTAGACTACGCTCTACTTCTGTGACCGCCTGCATGGCGATCTGCTCGATGTGGGATCGTGCTTCGGCATCGGCGGTGAAGGTCCCCTCACCCTTGCGCTGAGCCAGAAGTCCCTGTGGAATGACCAGTGCGCCACCGATGACCACGGGGGTGCTGGATACCACGTTTTTCATGGCCTCCAGCTCCCTTTTGCGTTGAGCCAGGCGTTCGGTGAGTTCGTCCACTCGGCGGCGGGCCATTTCAGGCTGCATGCGGGGCTGCTTGCCGGCGGCGACATCTTCACTGAGCTTGATGTAGCGGTCAGACCAGTAGTTGATCTCCTTGACCAGGCGGTCGTTGACCGCCGCCAGTGTCTTGTCAGCCTGACGTTCACGACGAAGTTTAACTTCCTGATAGTGATCTGGAACCAGATGCTGGGATGCATGATGGAGTGCTTGTCCTTCAAGGTTGTTACTGATCCATGGTGATTGCAAAATATCGCTGACGAGTGATTTGTCATTGGCATCAATGGGTTGAAGATCAAGATGGGGGGCCCATCCGGCGAAGGTTGTATTGCCATGCTGGTCGATGGCCACGAACTGGAGGCGGCGTGACACGGTGCGGGGATTGTCTGCGCTGCTTTCCCGCACCTCGTGATCGATCATGAACAGGATGCGAGGTTCGATTCCGTCGTCGTTGGGATCGACCAGGACCGCCCCCTGTTTCAACTTGGCGCGGTGGGCTGAGAGGATCAGGTCGGTGGTGGCATTCATCAGCGGATGGGCCGGATGAACCAGGTCAGCCATGGGCTTGCCGTGGATGCGGACCTTGTCCTTCTCGAAGCAGATGCGCTCATATTTCTTGAGCACGGGGGTGCGGGTCTCGCCGATGACCCGGTCGCGCTCCCGGATGGCGGCTGGCACGTGTCGGATCTCGAACCGGCCCGGCTCGCGGGGGCGCATTTCGCCGCCCAGCGTCTGGAAGGCCTCCGTGAAGAAGGCGCGGATGAAATAGGGCTGCAGCTTGCGCGCCTCGGCCTTTTCCATCTCCTCCTTGACTGCATAGAGGTTCTCCAGCGTCATGTGCTGGTCCACCAGGGCGTTACGGTGGATGATCTCTTTGAGG
>NZ_JBHNMF010000286.1:0-4347 GCF_048562965.1 Thiolapillus sp.
TGTGTTGGGTCAATAGCATAGACTCGGCGTACTATGATGTCAAGCCTCTACAGACATGAAAAAGCGATTGTAGATCCATGGAGGCAGGCTTGTACTCATCTTAGGGGTGAGTAGTTACCCAGGAAGGCAGGCGCAACCAGCTCATACAGCACCTATTTCTATGTGAGGCACCCGCTCATCCAGTGCCAGATAATGCGCTTCATCTTCCGGATAGTGCACGGCAAACAAATGGCCGGCAGCGGGTATCTGTCGGTATTCCTTCAGCACCTGAGCCAGCGGATTGCGCTCATGCAGGCCGGCAATGAAATAATGCCAGGAGCCTTTGCGCCGCTGCCCGTACAGGTGCGAGAGCAACATCCGGAACACGGCCGGATCGTCGTGTTCGACCGCACAAAAAGCCAGATAAAAATAGGGCACCGCACGACCAGGCGCAGGAAGTGCTTTCAACGGTGTCAGCTTTGACGCCAGGTTGTAAAGCGGCCGCAAACTTTTCAGGGCAAGACTGTATTGCTCGACGCAAGTCTGGCGGAAAGCGCGCTGATCCCATGCCGCAATGACACCGACGATAGCGTTTCCCTTTACTGCCACGAGAAAATCCTCCGCTTTCAAACCGGCCAGTCGCGCCGTACCTAGCTGCCCGGACAGATAACAGGGCGAAAACTGTTTCCTGCCATATTGGCGGTTGATGAAATCAAATATGGACTGCAGCCGGGAATGCTTTCCGGTTTCCACAGAGATACCGGTCTCCCGCACCTTGCGCCTCGGCAAATCCAGATGGATGGCCGGCGTCAGCATACGCCCCATATCCCGATACTTCGGCAGTCCGCCGCGCGCCCGGGTCAGGTTGTCCAGCGCCAGCCGGTTGCCATCCAGAATCAGCGAATAGTACAGCGGTACGGGGTCATCCTCATGCAGTTGCCGCAGGAACCGGTAGCCTCTCGCCAGCAGGGTGCTGCCACGATACGCCGGATCTCCGCGCAGATCCGCCAGATATCCCAGATGCTGAGTGCTGCCGTTGATCCAGGCGGGCAGCATCATGCGCGCACCCATTCCCACGATACGGCCGGAAGAACGCTCCTCGCATTTTATGACCTGAACCTGCTCTCCCTACACCCGCGAACCGATGAAATAGGACGGTTCGCGACGAAAGCTGACGGAGATGTTTCCCTGCATGATGTCCTGTGACATCCTCCGTCGCAGGGCCGCATCGTCCTCCTCCTCCGCAAGGCTGAACAGAAAACGGCTCACCTGCTGCTCTCCAGGAATTGCAGAAAACCATCATCCCGCAAAAGGCACACCGGCTTGATATCCCCCAGTTGCTGCCCCTGCTGCAACCGCCATCGGCTGTACAGCTCATCGAGGCCGGCAACCTGCCGTATTGCCAGCGGCGCCAGCTGCCCCATTTTTCTCGCATAGGCGTACTGAGGATTCCTGAACAAGCCTTTTTCGATCCTAGCAGCATCTGATTTAGAAGTTTCAGACAGCAACACATAGCCTGGCTGGCTTTCTGAAACTGCACACAGGAGCGAAAACCCATCCACCGATTCCAGCACCCGGGCGACAAACACCTCTTCCAGCTTTTCTCCCACGAGGTCACTCGTACTGATTCTTCCCCTGAAACGCAACATGGGTGCCTTTTCATACCAGCCGGTTATCTCCACCTCATCGCCCAGATCATAACGGTACATTCCCAGATCGTTGGTGAGGATGATCCTGTAGCGTTCACCGGGCTGAACTTCTGCTGCCTGCAGCACCTTCCCCGCGTTATCCACAAACTCGAAATAGCCGCTGTTCACCGCCAGCACCGGATCCTGTGCTCCCTCGACCGGCACAGAGACCACGCCTTCTGTCGCCAGCAACCCTTTTCCCTGTATATGAGCCTGGGGAAACAGCTGTCGTAGCGCCGGCACAAAGACCTGCGCCGGGCCTTGCGTCCAGCAACTGAGAGTATCCAGTTCCGGCCAGAGTACCGTGGTATCCAGGGTTCCTGTCTTCAGTGCGTCCCTGAGGCGCTGACGTATAAGGGAAGGCAGTGAATCCGTCAGCCGTCTTCCGCATTTTCCGAGAGCCTTCATGAGCTGTAACAGGAAGGTGGGACTCCAGACCGATATCATGCGAAGGTCCTGTGCCTGCAGCAAATGTTTCAGGGTATACGTCTGCCAAGGAAGCAGCTCGCTGAACTCACCGGCCGTCGCCGGTACAGCCAGTGTTCTGCTGATATTCCCCGCCAGTTCCGAGCCAAAGTACAGCGCATCATTTTTCAGGCCAAGGGGAACACTTTCAGCGGTTCTGTCTGACCGCAACACGGGACTGATGGACCAGTAGGCACTGCCCTTGCTGATGGCGGCCGCTGTTGCAGCAGATCGTCCAGCCAGGGATACAACGCCTTTTGAAACCCCCGCATTCCCGATGCGCCATAGGGGATGATTTTGGCACCACCTTCGCTGCCACCGGTGGTTTCAAAATGAGACCAGTCGGCAATGAGTGCTTGCCGGTCTCCTTTGAGCATCGCTTTTATCCAGGGTCTTGTTTGCCGGTATTCCGTCAGAGGCAGCTGATGCGCATACTGCCTGCTGTCGCCAATGAAAGCAAAGTCGTGTTCACGGCCAAAGCGTGATCCCCGGTGTTGATGCAGAATCCCCTGCAGCACCTGTTCCTGCACTTGCGCTGTCATTCGGGTCGACTGTATAAACTTCTCCCGCTCACCTTCCACAGCTTTCCGTATGGCATCCCAGGCCTGCATATCAATACCACCTGAACCCAGGGTACTCGGCCAACAGCGCATGCGTCACCGGCATTTGACCGCTGTCATTCATGATGTTCTGCAACCCCGGATCCATGCCCAGCTTACGCACAGCCCTGAGCATATCGGCGAGGTGCCTGTTCAGTTCAGGATATTCCGTCACCAGATACCGGATTACACGGGGACCGGAGTGACGGGGATTGAGCACCTGGCGAAAGAAAAACCGGAACAGCTGTGCGTTCATCCCTCGCTGCAATGGATTGCCGTTTTTCATCAGTTCCCGGATCAGCACACTGTCCAGCTGCACATGACGCTGCTCATCCTGCAGGTGCAAGGCATGCAGTCGCCGGTAGGAGGGTTCCAGGCTCCCCGGCAACTTTGTTTCGGCCGATACCAGTTTTCTGGAATAGGCCGTGGAAAATTCCTCCAGCACCAGCACTGCCCAAAGCAGCAACGGCTGAAGTCCAGGTCGTTTCGCCCGGGTCAGAAGCACCCCCATCTCCAGACGGGAATCACGCGTGAAACAACGACCCTTGTTGCTGTATCCCTCGGGCAGAAAACGGCGGTTGAAATCCAGAAACATGGCATGGTGTCTCGATTCCTCCACCAGCATGCCTTCCAGACAATCTGCCAGCAATGGGTCACTTTCCTGTCTCGCATTCTTGAGCTGATGGATCACCTGACGGGTCACACCTTTCTCGAATACCATGAACAGCTCATTGGAGCGCAAGCCGAACAGCTGGTTGTAGCGCAGTTTCTGTTCCGGGTTCAGCAGGTCATATGCGGACGTATGGTACAACTGGGTGAATACCTCAGGCACAAACGGCAGTCCGGGGTCGATATCCGAAAAATCCGGCACCACCCGGCACTGGCGATCCTGCTCGCTGGCATGCTTTATCTTTGATAAAACATCAGCATCCGCATTCATGACAAACCTTCATAGCCCTGGCGCGGCAGACACCGGGGTCCTTTTTCCCGGCAACAGCGTGGACCACGCCACAATCGCCGGTATTGCTGCCAGTATCCCAGATCAAAGGCTTTCCCCCGGGCCAGCTCGGGCAGATGTATCCAGGAAACGTGAGGATGCTGATGGTGCACACGATCCCATTGTCCATTGAGCAACATTGCCCCATGCAGCCTGCCCACCCGCAGGTTCCAGGCGCCATTGATCACATCTCTTGGGGAAAACGCATGGGTAACATACTGGCGCGTCGACCAGTTGAACCCGAACATGCCATACAGGATCAGCATGGCTGACCACTCCAACTGCAACAGCTGGAAAGCCAGGGCCCAGAACAGCAGTCCAAATACCGTTTCCACACGCACACGGCGAATTTCCCTGGCTGAAAAATCATCGAACAGCCTGGTCGTCGTACGGGCCTTCCTGAAAGGGCGGGAGTACAGCCATCGAGGATTCAGCGCCAGCAGCAGGCTGCCAACAGGCACCAGCCACCACCAGAGGCCAAACAGCAGGCCATACCACTGGAAGTATTTCAAGCGTGTCTTCGACCTCGTGATAGATTTTGGGACATCCCAGTCCCCAAAATCGACTCGGCCTTTGACAACCTATTCGTGCCCCAGCCGTCCTGGTCACCAAGCACTAC
>NZ_JBHNMF010000287.1:0-4336 GCF_048562965.1 Thiolapillus sp.
CCCGCATTTTCAAATCATCGTCGTCACGATAGTTCTGACGTTCGTTTCGCGTATCCCTGATTTGTGCATAGTGTTTGCGGGCGTGCTTGAGATACTTCGCGATCGCAGCGCTCTGGCCCACCGCCTCTTCTGCCAATGCGCCAAGCGTTTTGACAGTGTCCTCCTCCCCCAATGCCGGATTGTTGTCCTGGAACTGGTTAATGAGTTCTCTAATCACTGCCGGATCGGAACCGGCCTGCTGACGCAGTGTCTTGGCAAATTCTTTGGTGCTCGCGTGGTAATACTCAACCGGGTCCGCCAGGCGGTTGAGTGCCAGCGCATCTTTTGGGTCGATTTTCCCGCTATCGAGAAGGCCCGTGAGATAAGGCATGAGCGTATTGCTCAATGCGATTTTTGACCGGTCATCCCAGCGGCTTAGTTTCGCCAGACTACGGAGGCCAGCGGCTTTCGCAAGACCATTACCATATGCGCCCCAGGGGAATTTCTCCGGCTCCTCCCCCATATTGAGCTCACAAATATTGGACAATGTGTGGAAGTCGCGTTCCTCGAGCTCATCACCCTTCAAATGCGATGCGAACAACAACAACTCATTGGTGAACTCGTAGTCACCTGAGCCAATCGCATCCATTTGCTCAAGTCCATCGCGAAAGTAGACCGCTGCTTCATCTGTATTAGCAGGGAGCATAGCGCGAGCCAATGCGCCGAACAGGGAGGCTCTGGTGTCAACATCGTCTTCCCTCTCTATCATCTCCCGTGCCTTAATAGCCTGCTCTCCGGCCAGTTCCTGACAGGGTAATCGTTGCGCCAAAATCGCCACGATACGCACGAGCGTATGTGCTGCCAGCCTATGCTTTTGTGCCTGTGCCAGAAAACGCTCTATGTAGTCCGGTTTCAGGTCGGACCGTGCCCAGAGCGTAAAAAGGGCGATATCCATGCCAAGTGAACTGAAGAAGAAATCGATACGCTCACTTCGGTAATGGTCACGGTTCTTGGAACACTCTTCCCATATCTGAACGAACTGCCGGAAAGCCTTACCTAAACCGAGAGGGGTTGCTCCAAGCAAAGAAGACAGCGCCTTGGTTAGCGCTAGAAGAGGCTCCAGTCGATGATTGAGAAACCGCTCCGCGTTCTGCGATTGATCATGGCTGAGCCCCTCTGTGCGCGGTTCCTTTCCCTTCTCTTTTCTAGTGGCGCGCACGTGCCTCGAAAGATGTTCTTTTGCCTTTTTGATGAATTCCTTGCCCGTTACTTGTTTGCTTATGCGCCCACAGATCGGATGCAATTCCTTCGGAAGAAGATCCTTTTCGTGAATGGCTGCGTTCTTTGCAGCCGCTCGGAGAGCCACGCGAAATATATAGGTAAAAACATCCTGGCTGTCGTACGAATTTCGGAAGCGACAGAGATCCGGGCGTTGATGCGGGGCGCGTAAGGATATGGTCATCGCCTCCGCCGAGAGACCGAGCGACAACGCGATAGCGGCCGCCTTTCGTAGCCCATCCTGAATGTCATAGGGCCGCTCTCGATGAAACGCGCTCGGGAGATCGAGTTTCGTCGGCTTGCATCGTCTGGCAAGCTTGACTGTGAGTTCCTTGCTCTTCTGACGGGAAAGGTTCTGGAACGAAAGTGCAGAGGCCAGCGCCCCGATCCTCGAGAGATCGTCAGTAAAACCAGTCAACCGCCCCGCGGGCTCAGAGCGAATTGATTGGGCGAGATGGGCATAACCGAACACAGTCTCGCAGACCTCATACGCATACCAGTCCCGCCACCTCTCCATATACCGCGCCGCGTCTTTTCCTCGCCCTTGCGAGATCAGGAAAAATGGAATTGCTGCGATGTCGGTGCGCTCGGGCCCCGGATCGTGCATGCGATCATCGCTACGCGATCTGCTGTAGTGGTTAATCCATTCGTTGTCCAGATGGGCATGGCGGTTCGCTTCTTCAAAATCGCCCGATAGCGTATTGGCGATCGCAAGTCTGGCATGACGGGTCCCTGGCCAGCCTGTCCTCACCTCAAATAGACGCCGCGTTGCATCGACATCGCGCGCCGCAACAACCAGATCCGGATGATCAAGAATGTATTCGGCACCACGTTGCTCGACTGCCGCGATGGTCGACAGTTCCAGAAGCAAGTGAACCAGGTTGTTATAGTTTTTCTTCAGTGCCGCATGAAGGGTCGCGGCTTTAAGTCTTGCGTATCTGACATTGCGTTTGCCGACGGTACTCGTAATCGCCGAAGGGATACGACCGTCAAAAGCCAGTGCAAGGAGCTGATCACCATCATCCAGCTTGTGCAACAGACCCGGTAGGGCACGGGCCGCATAGACAGAGACATCCTGGCGCGCTTGAAGATTATTGGCTACCCGGCGAAGCGCATCTGCCGATGATGCATACCAACTATGGACTAGCGTCTCGGTCGGCTCGTCACGAAACATCAGTCCCTGACTGGTCCGTTCGAGTAGCGGACTCAGGTCAGACGCAAAGCTCTGGATCGCACTGATTTCAATCCCGTGAGCCCCCGCGTACTCTTCGAGCGGAACTGGGGGAGGCAAAACAGCGAGTCCCGCAAGAAAAGCCTTGATATCCTTCTGTTCGTAGCAGCGCTCCATGGCGGTTTTCAGTGCGCCCTCAATCCGCTCCTGGATCAGATCATCGAGTTCCAGCTTCTTCCCTATCTCAGACTCTTCGAGAAGGCCCCGCCCTGCTTTTAGGAGATATTCAAGGACGCGCGGGTTACCACCCGAACGGGCTTGGGCAACGTTAATCTCCGTATGCGAAACATTCTTGAGCCGCGCGCGTAAAAAAGACGCCGTTTCGTCGTTCGAAAAAGGGCTTAACTCCAACTCATCGTATCTGGCGTAAGTCTTTGGCTTGCGTTCCGTCCGGCAGGAAACGATGAGCTTAACGCCAGGCACAGACTCGGTATCGAGGCTTTCCAGAAGTTTTATGGGAAAGCAGTCCTCGCTGTGCTGACCCGCCACGAATTCGGCGTTGTCTATAGCGTCAATGAATAGCGCCAGCCCTCTACCGGGCATCATCCGCGAAATCGTCTCAACGCTTTGCTTCAGACGCCGCCTGAATGTACTGAGCAATGTTTGAAGGTCCGCGCTATCCGGGAGCATCGGGTCGCATAAACCGCGAAACGCCAGCGTGTTGGCGATATGTATGAGGCCCCTTTTCGGCAAATGCCGGGCATCTTCAGGCGAGCGATAAGCTCCGCCGCCAAAGCAATCGAAAAATATGACTTCGTGTGCGTTAGCAACCTTCGTTGCCAAGGTATCCATGAAGACCGTTTTGCCAACGCCGCCTGCTGCATGGATCAGCAGTGGAGAGCGCGCTGCGGCAATCCGGTCAATGGCTTCCGGTAGCTGCTGTCGTTCCAACACTTTGCCAACATCTGCGAGCGCAGATTCACATGGCAATAAATCCCTGGGATCGCCGATTTGCAGCGCTGCCAGAACATCGGTCCGGGTGATCAAATTACGATCGGTCCCGGCGTAGCCCGCTTTTTCCCGAACCAAGTTCCTGATCTGTCCAAGGCGGGCCGCAGCAATAGGATCACTCGTGGCTGACCAGTCGACGAGCAGGCTTGCCAGCTCGTTCTTCGCTGCGGGCAGATTTCCTGTCCGTCCGATGAATTTCAATTTTCCCGCAAAGGCCGCAAGAACCTTGTCTGTAAGGCCGGAGGCCGTCTGAACCTGTTTTGCCTGCTGTTCTACTTCTCCCTTTCGTGGGGAACTGGCCGCCAAGGCATCGATCGCCTTGATCAGTGATTCACTGATTGGCTGATTGGTGACCAGCTGAAATTCGAGCTTTTCATCAACGGCCTGCGCACCGTACTTCCTTTTGAACTCACGGTATGCCTGAGCGAACTTCTGTACCGTTTTCTTCGCATTCGTTGCACGAAAGTCCTTATCTTTGCCAGCGATGGAGTATTTGAATTGTGCGAAAGTAACGCGTGACGCCCGCTCAAACGTATGACCTTTGCCGTAGTAGAAGGTGAGATCCGCAATCTCAACGGTTTGGGTTGACGCTTTTGCCTGATCAGCTGGAGACGGGCCTTCAACCGCGATCGCGGTTAGATCACTATCAGGCCAAAGGAGCTGCATAGCCTTCCGGGCCGTCCATGCCTCATGGTATTCGTGACCGTCACGAGATGCCCTGACTTTGTCTATGCTGCGTTTTCGCACCGTCATAAACCTTCCCAAGCGTGTATTCTGCCTCGTGATAGATTTTGGGACATCCCAGTCCCCAAAATCGACTCGGCCTTTGACAACCTATTGGTGCCCCAGCCGTCCTGGTCACCCAGCACTACGCAACAACTTCGCAAGCTCGTTGCT
>NZ_JBHNMF010000288.1:0-4313 GCF_048562965.1 Thiolapillus sp.
TGGGCGATGCTTGATATGGGTATGGGTATGGGTAAGACCATTATTTCGCTGACATCCATTCAATCCCGAATTTCGGTAGGGTGGGGCCCAGCTGTTATTTTCGGACCGAAGCGTGTCGTAGAAGGCGTATGGACAGAAGAGGCTAAGAAGTGGGAGCACACAAAGGACCTGACGTTCTCAGAAGTGCTGGGAACGCCGAAACAAAAGCTGAAGGGGCTGTCCACGAAAGCTGATATCTATCTGTGCAATTATGAGAGCATGAAATGGCTGGTGGAGAACTGGCCTAAAGCGTTCTTTGACCAGGTGATCTATGATGAGGTTACTTACATGTCTGGTATGACATCCGTCCGCATGCGGGCGTGGAAAAAAGTGCTGCCGGGTATCATGTTCCGAACGGGCATGACGGGTACCCCTACGCGGGGGACCATGGAGGGTTTGCAGGGCCAGTACTATGCCCTTGATGAAGGTGAGCGGCTGGGGCGCCTGAAAACGGTGTTTGATGCAACGTACAAGACTTCACACCATGTGCCCTGGAAGCGCGTGTTCAAGCCCGGTGCTAAGCAGGCGATTATGGATAGGATCCGGGATATTACACTGACCATGGAGACTGCGGACTATCGGACGCTGCCTGACGTCATTCACAATGATGTAAAGGTCACATTACCGCCTGCGCTTAAAGCACAGTACGATGAGTTCTACGCTAAGAGTATACTGCATGTGGAGGAGGGTAGCTCCATTTTTGCGGGGTCGGATGCCGTACGTGACTTACGCTGTTCCCAGATGGCGTCGGGGTTCATCGTTACGGATGATGATAAGATCCATGATGTTCACAACCTGAAGCTTGATGCGCTGCACGAGATTGTTAAGACTGAGGGACCGTTGCTGGTACTCTACGATTTCGTACACAACCGGGAGCGGATCCTCCAGGCCTTCCAGGCTTATAACCCGGTGGACCTGTCGGATCCGAGTGTCGACATTCAACAATTCATTGCTGACTGGAATGCCGGGAGAGTGCACATGGCGGTAGGGCACCCGCAATCTATCGGGTTTGGCCTGGATGGGCTTCAGAAGAACCCGAAGGCTCACATGGTTTTCTACGGTCTTACGGACAATGGTGAAGCTTACATGCAGACACTGGCGCGGCTTGTACGTCCGCCCCGGGTAGCCCCGGTGCGTATTCACAGGATCTTAGCGCGTGATACGGTTGATGAGAAGAGGATGAAGCGTGTGGAGAGGAAGATGGGCGTTGAGAAGCAGTTTAAATCAGCCATGAAAAACCCCGGTTAACTTCCGCTAACCGGGGTGTGGCTTGGAACCATCAACACACAGGAGAATGTGTTAAGTGAATAATATAGGGTACAGAGAATTTCTGCAAGCTGTTTTTTCAAATCCAAAGCTCGCACACGTCACGGCATTTTCAGAAGACCCAAACAGCGCCCCGCCTCCCGTCTGGAAGGGGCACGCGCTGCTGGATTTTGAGCTGGTAGGCGATAACAAGTACGTGTGCATCTCGACCTTCACCGAATCCGAGCATTTGCCCTCGATCCGGCGCAAGGAGAACCATGTATCAACGGTCATGGTGGTTGCGGATGACGTGGGGGATGCCACGAAGACGCAAATGCAGGCCATGCAGCACTTCCCGGAGCCTTCTTACATTCTGGAGACAAGCCCCGGATCTGAGCAATGGGGCTGGCTGCTGGACGATCCCTGCACAGATCGTAGCGTCATTGAGGCGCTTGTTACCCGCATGTCGGATCTGGGCATGACGGACCCGGGGGCTGGGGGTGTGAACCGCTACGTCCGCCTGCCCGGGGGCCTGAACACGAAGCTTAAGTACCGGCTCATGCACGGCGAGGTTCCTGTTTTTCTCAAGAGCTGGCGACCCCAGCTCCGGTACACGGTGTCTGCGCTCATGCAATGCATCGGAGCGGTGGCAAAAGCAGATCAGGAGGCGGTTGGGCTGATTGATGCATACCCGCCACTGCTGAATGCGGTTCATGTTAAGCAGCACAAGGCGGCGGGTGTGTATGACATCACGTGCCCCTGGGTGGATGAGCACACAGACAAAGATGATTCCGGTACGGCGGTGTTTGTGCTGGAGACGGGGCAGCTGGGCTTTCGGTGCCATCATGGTCACTGCGCAAAACGCGAAGGGAAGGACCTGGTACAGTGGGTGCAGCAGCATAACCCGCAGGCCTACAAGGCTCATGAGGCTTTTGTTAAGCAGTTGTCAGTGGGGCTGGTGGAGAAAGAGCTGGATGCACTCAAAGACTACAGTGACCTCTCCCCGGTGCTGAGCAGGCTATCTACCGTTGATACGCTGGCTAAAAAGGATGCGATCAGGGCGGTACAGGAACGCACAGGGGTAGGCGCTGTAGATTTGCGCCAGCAGCTCAAAACGCAGGAGACGGATAAGGCCGCCACGGCGAACCAGACCCTGTTTGATGAGTATGTTTACGTGGCAGAGCAGGACGCTTTCTACGATACGCTGTCGAATTCGTTTCTGAACGTCTCCGCCTTTGACCGGTTGTACTGTGACCTGATGAAGACCCCCTCAACGGTTGCGCTGAGCTCCCGTGAGGGTTCCCGAAAAGTGCAGCGGATAGACTTCGCGCCGGGGCAGGATACGCTCTTTCGGGATAACGGCAGGCTTGTCTACAACAGCTGGACGCCGCTTGTTGAGGATTTCGAACCGGGTGATATATCACCCTGGCTGGAAGTCTTTAAGATGCTGGGCTGGGAGGAGCATATTCAGCGCGTCAGTCAGTGGCTGGCTTTCACGTTGCGTTACCCGGAGAAGAAGATCAATCATGGCTTGTTGCTGGGTGGTGCGGAAGGTACGGGTAAGGATTTCCTCATCTACCCTGCCGTGCAGGCCATGAGTACCAATGCACGGTACGTGGACGGCTCTAACCTGAGCAAGGATTTCAACGAGTATTTGCTCAATACCAAGCTGCTGGTGGTCAATGAGACTGAGACGGGGGATTACAAGGATGCGAAAGATGTCGCGCGGGATCTGAAGCGCCTGCTTTCGGCACCGCCCATGACGCTGGAGGTCAATATCAAGCACATACGCCCGGTGCTGATCCGAAACCTCGTGAATGTGGTCATGACCTCAAACAGTCTGTTGCCGGTGCAGTCTCACGATTCCCGCCGGCTGTTCCCGATCTGGAGTGATTTCAAGCCCAGGGATGCGGGCGGCCGGCCGTATGAAGACGTGCAGAAGTTTTGGAGCCGCTGCTGGCCGTGGATGAAAGAGACGGGGTGGCGGCACGTGGCGTATCACCTGCTGCATGAGGTAGACCTGAGCGACTTTGACGCGGGGGAGCCGCCCCCCGTCACAGCCTTCCTTCAGGAGATCCAGCACTACTCGATGACGAACTGGGAAGAGCTGGTGGTTACGTCCTTCAGGGAGAACGAGGCATTCAGGAATCGCACGGTATTCACTTCGAAAGAGATCGTGGACACGGCGGCGCTCTATGCAGGTGAGCATCAGATGGCGGTCAAGCTACCGGGCAACAAGCTGATTGCCCGGTACCTGAGAACCTGCCCGGAATTCATAGCGATCCGAACACGGGGCAGTATGATCTGGACCCGGAACAATCTTGAGGGTCGTATTTTAGCAACTAAGGGGCACATCAGAGCCCATGAAGTATTACTGGCAGAGATGTCAGCACAGGAGGATTAAATGTTTACTTTTATCGATGTTTTTGCAGGTATTGGCGGCTTTCGCCAGGGGTGTGATCTGGCGGGTGGCCTCTGTGTCTGGGCATGTGAGAAGGATAAGTTCGCGCGTCAGACGTATGCCAGTAATTTTGATATAGATGACCCTGAGTTTGCATATGATTTCGCAAAGGATATCGAAGACGTGGATCCGAAGGATATCCCGGATCATGACTTGCTGCTGGCGGGGTTCCCCTGCCAGCCTTTTTCTACAGCTGGCAGGCGTGAAGGCTTTGCTCATGAAACCCAGGGGACACTCTTTTTTGAGCTGGCGAAGATCATCAAAGAAAAGCAGCCCACATTTTTTCTCCTTGAGAACGTCAAAGGGCTTCTATCGCATAAGTCGGGCAGCACGATGTTCACGATCATGCGGGCCCTGAATGAGCTGGGCTACAAAGTATACCCTAAGGTCATTGATGCAGATGGCTTCGTGCCCCAGCATCGTGAGCGGGTATACCTGGCGGGTGTGCAAGCGGACGTAGGCTCATACTGGCATGATCTTAGGGGGCCATGGGCTGAGTTTGAGGAGGATAAGTTTAGGAAACCGCCGAAGGGGTATGTCCAGTTGCGGCATATCTTGGAGCCGCATG
>NZ_JBHNMF010000289.1:0-4311 GCF_048562965.1 Thiolapillus sp.
AGTGAGTCTCTATATGGTCTGAGATCACCCATGACTAGGGCATTCAGATTGGTCGTCGCAAGCGCTTCTAACCCTTCTGCATCGACAAGCGCCGCTGCCATCGCCGCACATCTCACATCGTCATATCGGGCGTGTTGCGAATCATTTTTCGACAGATCGGCGTAGACATATTGCGTTTTGTCGATTTCACCCCATGCATGGAATGCAGCGCGTCTGATCAGACACGGAAGACATCGGCCGCAGTGTTGCCAGCCATTCCGGGCATAGCGGCCACAGCTTGTCGTCTCTGCAGCGTGTTTCTTGAGAAATGCCTGATCCTTGCATCCACGGAGCATCTCGCCCTTCGTCTTGAACTGATATGGGTTGCGAACGGTGATGCGCAGATCAGCAACATCAAGTAATTTCTGAAATAACCCTAGAAAAACCGGATGTGTCGTCCTTGTGCTAAGACTACCAAGCCGCGCAGGCGTAAGAGGTGGATTAATCGATATCAACCCGTTCTCACACATATACAGATCAACACGCTCACCATCCTTGTAGCGCCTTAGCGCGCTGGCTGCCAAAACGCCGTAGGCGAGGAATATGAATGAACGTGCACGTTGTGAACGATCGTTCTCACCCGGACATTTGACGTTATGGTTCAGTTGAAGATGATCAAGCCCAGCACCGATCTTGGCAGCAAACTCTGCTTGCGATTGCTTATCACCGGCCGCAACCTGGCTGACGGCAAAAGGGTTTTTGCCATCGGCAACGAGGTCGATAGCACCGACAAAGCTGTCTAGACCGCCCGAGAGCAAGGCAACACAATCACTATCTGGGAATTTCGGAACTTTCGGTGGTTTCGGGTAAAGCCCATAACCCGTGAATTCCAGTTCCCATACATCGGTTGTAAGGAACTTGAGCTGATCCTCGATGAGCAAGCGATGTGCAGTCCAGAAGTCCGGATCGCTCACTGCTACCTTAAGAGTAATCTGGCGGGTCCACCCGTCCGGACTATCGCCACGCCGCACAGCGGTATCAGCACAAATGACAGATAGAGCGAGTGACAGCAGATCCCACGCACGTGGCACCGGGGATAGCTTTAAATGCTGAACGTGTTTGAGAATTGACCCGCCGGCCGAGCCTTGAGAAGAATTCTCTGCAGAACCGTACAAGATACATCGCAGGTCATCTTTGCGCAGGCGCCCAAGCTTAGAATTAGAAGTGCCACATAGAATCTTCATCTACAGATACCCCTCAAAAACCCCTATTGCCAGCCCGATGGCATCACGGACCATAGCGGCGACCCTGCTGCTGCCCAGTGCGGCCGCACCGCCCGCCAACTTCCTGAATTCTGCGGCGACCGCTTGCGTAATGAAATCTCGTACCTCTTTAAGGCGGGAAAGAGCGCTCATTGCACTCGGTGCTTTTTCCTGGATTGTCTTGCCAAGATCAAGTTCAAACCGATTGAACACATCCCATGCGATAAAGCGCTCAACAGCGAGTATCCGCTGCTCCTCTGAAAGGTTGAGCAGGTCAGCGTCCGGGTACTGTGTAAGAAGCTCGGAAAGTGCTTTGCCGATCGCAGCACGACTGGCCTCACTATCCTGGGTACCATCCACGGGTCGCGCTGCTTCGACGACAGCGCTCATGACTTCGTCGGCGCTACGGCCTGCGAGAACAGCAGGATCAAGCTCGTTTCGCGCACCTGACGCTTGGCCGGCAGCAGCTGCTGATAACGCGCCAAACAGTGTTCCGGCGGTACGAGCTGTACCACCAAGTCGGCGCACAGCTGTACCCCCACCACCCAGACCTTTATGGGCGTAGTGTCCCACGCCTTTTCGCATATCATCGGCCGAACCTGTACGGGCAAAACTACCAAGCCGTGTACGCGCCCCAGCAAAGCGTGCGGGCGGTGCTATGGGCACAGGCTGTGCGGAGGCTGGCGCAGTTTGATCAGGCGCATCGCCGCCATCCGGTGGAGTAGCACCATCATCTCTAGGCCCATCACCGGACGGTGGCACAGGATCCGGCACCCAAGGTGGCACCATAGGCGTGCCGGAAGGTGAGCCGGAGCTTGATGACGACGTGCCCATCATCCCTTCTCCACGGTTCCGATCGCCTTTTTAACAGGATCACTCACGTCAGTGTCCTTCCAGCGATCTAAAACACCAGCAGCCCATGGCTGGTCGCTGATTTTGGGCACGATACCGGGCTTTATCTGGCCAGCTGGGCGTTCGCTCAAGAAGCCTGCGACGCGGGTTCCCAGCGACGGATCGGCCTTGGCAACGGCGATACATGCGTCAAGAATTGCGGGGGTACCCCACTCCTGCTCGCGCCGCGCCTGTTCGAGTACACGATCCATGATGACAGTGGTTTCTGGCCGTGGAAGTGCCGCAAGCCGATCATGGAGACTCGCAGCCATATCAGGAATCTTGAGAATGGCGGTGAGCAGTTCCGCACCTTCTGATGACAACCGATCCTCTGGTGTAATCAGTGGTGCGTGCTCGCGGCTGACGTAAAGGACTCCTCGCAAGTCAATATCAGCAAGCTGAGGCGTAATCGCAAGCCATTCGCGGATAAATGGATCATCCCAGAGCTGATCCAGCTCAAGTTCCTCGTTAGCCGCAGCCTTCTGCTCCCACTCAGCTAGGAAAACTGGCTTGCCGTCAGGATCATTGTTCACAGCCGCGGTTAAGGCGTCATACGCCTTCGGGTTTCCACAGCGTTCAAAGAGCAGCATCTTGGCCAGGACTGCCTCATCGACACCGACATCATGCGCGCGCGAGATGGCCATCCTGATTGATAGCGCATTAAGGAACCGTTTGACGAGGCGAGGATTACCTGCGATCTGGCTGGCACTTACCATGAGCGGCGCAAGGCGGTCGGCTGTGTCAAAGCGCGCAATGATCTCGGCTGGCGCATCTTTGTAAACAGTCTGCATAAAGGCCCGGTCAACGCGTTCGCCACGCCAACTCTTCGCAAGCTGAGCGCAGACAGCCTCACGGATGCTTTCCTTAATCGCATCTTCAATATCAGCAGTCTCGACGAACAGAAGCATCATGTAGGCCCGTACTTCTTGTGTGCCGAGCGGCGGAACGCGGATGGGGATCTGTATGAGTTTGTCGAAATAATTAATGACCAAGTCATCATCAACATTTCCGAAATGCTGACGAACAGCATGCTTGATCATTGCATCGTCGGCAGCGATGACGAAAGCCGTATTATTCAGGAACAGAAAGAGGCGTATAGCTTCCAGCGTCGAAATGGTGGTAGGTGGCAGACAGCGGTCCAGGTCGTCGATGAGTACAACGAGTGTTACACCCATCTCTTTAAGCGTTTGCTCGAAACACTCCCGAATGGCGTGAATCTCACGCGGCGGTGAAAGTTCCGGTTTCGCCTGGATCAGCCCTCCAGCCGTTGTGAAGGCATTGGCTGCCAGTTCTTCAGCACCTTCTACATCGCCTTCCGTCAGATCGCCAGATAACGCCTTCTTTCCAAAGGCGACGGCCTCGCCGATCAGTCCAGTAGGTGGTAGTCCGAGAGCAAGCGCAAGTCCGGACCCAACCCCCAGCTTGGCGGCACGCAGCCAGTTGACACGCTGCAGGAGTTCTTTTGCCTTGTCGACCCCATTTTTCCGTCTATCCGCCTCTTCATTCAGCGTTGTAGCTATGACTTCAAGCAACGCCGCGCGAGCATCATCGTAGCCCTGATAAAGCCAAGCATTGAACTCTACGTAGATGAACTGCTCAGGATCATTCTGGTCCTTCTCGCCAAGTGCTGTCCGTACAAGCTTGATCATCGAGGACTTCCCTGCTCCCCAGGAACCCGAAATACCGATCGAGGTCGGCCGCCCGGCTGCCTCCGTGATGATCTCAGCGACAGTATCGGCAACACCTGAGAAGTTCAGGAAGTCCTTTTCAGTTTCGTTATCAGCCCACATTTCCCAGCAATTCCTAATTGATCAGTCCGGTTCGTACGATTTCCCCACAACCGCACCCACGACACCGCCCACCACAGCCGCTGCCAATCGCAGTGGTGGCGGAACAAACAGAAATGCAAGTGCACCCACGGCCCCACCAGTCCAAGCATTTCCATTCTTCCTTTTCTTTGACAAAGGCGCTGTTCGGTACCCATTCGCACCACGAGCAGATGCTGTTGTACCGTTGCCTTTGCTACGGTTGCAGCTTATACAGGCCGCATACAGATTATTGGCTCCTCAGCAGAATTTGTGGGTAGCTGAGGTGGGTTTGAGGCAAATGATCAGGTCTGTCCTGTCGGGGTGTGAAGGGCACATTATTCAGGAGCCCGGGAAACCCGACCGCGACAACA